>JBDHVF010000750.1:0-4434 GCA_039809605.1 Polyangiales bacterium
GTCGTGCCCCCGACGGTCGCCGCGGGCGGCGCGCGGCAGCCGGGCTACACGCTCTCGGAGCTGCGGCTCGAGCTCGCCATCGCGGACCCGCGCGGCGGCGCGGACCTCGTGCGGCGCGCGCACGCGTTCATGGCGCGGCCCCCCGGCCCGGCGCCGGCCGGCGGCCTCCCCGTCGCGCTGGCGTTCAACGGCCACGGGGGCAGCGCGCGCAAGGTGATGTCCACCGGGAACATGTACTGGTACGGCGACGCGTACGCGCGGCGGGGCTACCTCGTGGTCGCGGTCGACGTCTCGCACCGCCCGCGGGCCGACCGCGCCGACCTCTACACCGACTACCCCGACGGCGACGCCGCGGCCGACGGCAACGGCGCGCACCCCGCGATCGCGTCGCCGGGCTTCGACACCGACTGGGAGGAGGACGGCGAGCGCGCGTGGGACGCCATGCGCGCCCTCGACTACGCGCTCGCGCAGCCCGGCGTGCGCGCGCGGCGCGTGGTCGCCACGGGCCTCTCGCTCGGCGCCGAGGTGGCGACGCTCGTCGGCGCGCTCGACACGCGCGTCAGCGCCGTGGTGGCCGCGGGCTTCTCGCCCGACCTCGCGGTGATGCGCCTGCACGGCAACCACGCGTGCTGGCGCTGGCGCCACGCCGACATCGAGGAGTACGTCGACACGTCGGACCTGCACGCCCTCATCGCGCCGCGCGCGCTCGTGGTCGAGACCGGCGCGGCCGACAGGACCTTCTCGAGCTCCGCGACGCCCTTCGCGGCCGACAAGCAGGTGCTCCGCCGCAGCCGCGTCGCGTTCAGCGCCGACGGCGGATGCCTCGTGCACGACCTCCACCGCGGGGGGCACGACTACCACGTGGGCGACCCCTCGTACGACGCGAGCGCGCGGCCCGGCGTGACCGTGCCCGTGGTCATCGCCCCGACGACCGTGGCGCCCTTGCGATGGCAGGTCGACGCCGTGACGAGGCTCCTGCCGACGACGGTGTTCGACCTCACGCTGATCCGCGCGAGGCCCTGACCGCGACCGAGGCGCTACGCGAGCACGGTCACCGTGACCTTGCGCGCGTGGGGCGCGTGGCGGTGCTCCCAGAGGTAGACGCCCTGCCAGGTGCCGAGGTCGCAGCGGCCGTCGGCCACCGGGATCGTGACCGAGCTCCCCGTGAGCACGGCGCGCACGTGCGAGGGCATGTCGTCGCCGCCCTCGGCCGTGTGCACGAAGCGGGGGTCGCCGTCGGGGCAGAGCGCCGAGAAGAACGCCTCGAGGTCGCGCCGCACGTCGGGGTCGGCGTGCTCGCACAGGATCAACGACGCGCTCGTGTGGTGCACGAACACCGAGCAGAGGCCCTCGCGCACGCCCGCCGCGGCCACGAGCGACTGCACCCGGTCGGTGAGCTCGATCGCGCCGCGGCCGCGCGTGCGCACCTCGAAGACGCTGCGATGAACCGTCATGGCCGCGAGCGTGGGGCCTCGCGGCGGCCGCGTCCAGGTGGTCGCGCGCGCGATGGGGGTGTCGGGGTCGCGCGTCCGCGCGCGTGATGCGGGCGTCGGGGTCGCGCGTCCGCGCGCGCGATGGGGGTGTCGGGGTCGCGCGTCCGCGCGCGTGATGCGGGCGTCGGGGTCGCGCGTCCGCGCGCGTGATGCGGGCGTGAGGGTCGCTCAAACCCGGCGTCGAGCCGCCGGGCTGTGCAAGGATGCGGCCCCTTCGGGGCGCAAGAATGGGGGTGTCGCGTCGCCTCGCGGTCGTGCACCATCGCGCCGCGAATGAGCCCCATGGAATGGTCCGACCGCGTCGAGGAACGACACGATTTTTCACCGCGTGAGCTCGACCCCTCGCGCAGCGAGGCGCTGGCCCCGGGTGCCGAGCGGCCGATCGCCGACGACCCGCGCGTGCGCGCCCTCGCCGCGCAGCTCGCGCTGCCCCACACCGACGACCACGACCTCTTCGAATGCATGGCGCGCGTCACGCGAGCGCGGGCCTTCGCCGCCGCGCCGTGGCTCCAGCGCGTGTGGGGCGACGACCTGTTCTTCACCCACCTCATGCAGCTCGTCGAGCCCGCCGACTGGCTCGACGCGCTCGACCCGTTCACCGACGACGACGGCGCGTCGCGCACGTGCTGTGACCGCTTCTACTTTCGCGACCCCGACGCGCTGCGCGAGCGCATGGCCTCGTGGTGGACGCGCGGCCCGCTCTACGTCGACCATCCCCGCCGCCCCGCGATTGTTCGCCCCTCGGGCGAGCCCGCGCGCGAGGTCGCCGTGCCCGACGACGACGCGCGGCGCGTCGCGAGCGTCATCGCCGCGTTTCGCACGAAGCAGATCAAGTACGACGCGTGCTTCGACGTGGTCGCCCCGTGGGCCGCGCGATCGAGCGCGCTTCCGGCGGACGTCGCGGGCGCATGGATCGCCGCGCTCATCGGCGCCGAGAGTCCCGTCGCCGCGAGCGACGACCTCGACCGCGTGCTCGCCTCCGTCGAGGAGCGCTGGGGCACCTTTCTCGCGCCGCTCGTGCAGCGGGTGTTCGGCGACGACCGCTTCGTCGAGCGCGTGGCGAGGCGCTTCTACGCGCACCACTGGTTCGCGAGCGTCGCGCCCATGCGCTTCGAAGCGCCCGAGGCCGCCGAGGCGACGATCACCGCGTGGTGGAAGCGCTTCGGCGCCCGGCACCGGGCCGCGATGGTCGAGGCGCTCGCCGACGACGCGCTGCTCGAAGACGCCTTTCGCGAGATGCGCGCGTCGATCGGCGCCGCGTCGACCCTCTCGCACCCCGCCCTCGTCTACCTGCGCGACGACCCCGCCACCGTGCGCGCCATCTTGAAGAAGCTCGCGGACGACCACGCGTCGTCGACGGCGATCGAGGTTCCCTGGTTCGTGCACCGCTTCGGGCTCGACGTCGACGGGCTCTTCGAGCTCGTGGTCAACCGCTGCGACGCGACCGCGTGGCACCTGCTGGTCGAGGTGCTGCCCGAGGCGCTGCGCATCCGCTCGCCGCGCGTGGTCAAGCACCTCGCGCCGCTCGTGCGGCGAAAGGGCCTGCGGCCGATGATCGAGGAGTACCTCCTGCACGAGGGCGCCGACGCGATCGACGGCCTGCTCGACATGGCCGCGCTCAAGGGTTCGGCGAACACCTTCGCGATGGAGTGGCTCGAACGCATCGCGAGCGACGACCGAGGGCGGAGCACGATCGCGTCGCTGGTGGGAGCGAAGAGCGCGGCGGTGCAGAAGCGCGTCGCGCCGCTGATCGGGTGACTACGCGGGCGGCGTCGGGGGCTTCGCGGCGGGCTTCTTCGCGCGCGGCTTCGCGGGGGTGGCCGTCGCCTTGAAGAGCGTGTCGTAGAGGCCCGTCGCGCCGTCGTCGGCCGCGGCGCGGGCCGCGCGCTTGAGCGCCGAGAACGCCTTCTCCCACGGCAGCGCAAACGCGTCGCGCTGCGTGCGCGCCGCCGCCACGACCTTCTCGAGCTTCGCCACGGGCGCGAGCGCCGCGTCGACGGCCTTCGCCGCGCGCTCGGCGTCGGCGCAAGCGCGGGCCACCTCGGGCGAGGGCTTCCTCTTGCGCGAGCGCAGCTTCGCGACGAGCGCGCGCACCACGGCCGCTTCGGCGGCGTAGCCGAGGTCCTTCACGCGCGAGGGCGACTGCGGGCACAGGCCCTTGAAGGGCTGCGTGCGCGGCTGACCGTCGCCCACCAGCGCGGTCGCGAGCGCCTCGACGCACTCGTCTTGCGTGACGTCGGCCTCGGCGACCTTCGCCTGCGCCGCGCGCAGCTTCGCCTCCGCGGCCTCGACCGCGCCGCTGGCCTTGCCGAAGGCCGCGTGCGCCTGCCCGAACGACCGCAGCTTCGCGGCCACGGGCTTCGCGTCCGTGGTCTTCGCGGCCTCGAGCACCGCGTCGCCCGCGTCCGCGCGCCCGATGTGAGAATCCCCTTTGAGAGTCGCCATCGATGATGTCCTTTCAGCGTCGAAGATGCCGGATGTTCCGCGCGGCGAGGAAGCGCAATCGTCGCCGGAGCCGCGGGTGCGCGCGACGCGAGGCGCGGGGAGCGAACCGAAGACTCCGGTGCGCGCGACGCGAGGCGCGGGGAGCGAACCGGAGGCTCCGGTGCGGGCGGCGCGGGCGGCGGGGAGCGAACCGGAGGCTCCGGTGCGGGCGGCGCGGGCGGCGGGGAGTGAGCCGGAGGCGCGGGCGACGCAGCGCTGCGGGGGGTCGTTGCGCTGCGGCCGTGCTGGAGGCGTGGCCGTCGACCGGCGCGTCGCGCGTCGGCGTGGTCGTCGTTCGAGGGGGGCGTCGTCCGGCGCGTCGCGCGTTGGCGTGGTCGTCGTTCGAGGGGGGCGTCGTCCGGCGCGTCGCGCGTTGGCGTGGTCGTCGTTCGAGGCGGGCGTCGTCCGGCGCGTCGCGCGTCGGCGTGGTCGCCGTTCGAGGGGGGCGTCGTCCGGC
>JBDHVF010000751.1:0-4433 GCA_039809605.1 Polyangiales bacterium
CGGGGCCATGCGCGCCAGCGCGAACGCGGCGCCGCCGAGCAGCCGCGCGAGCCCCGCGGCCTCGGCGACGTCGTCGAGCGCGTAGCGGCGCACGCGCGCGGGGTCGGTGCGGTAGACCTCGTAGACCTTCGCGCCGGGCACGTACTCCCGCTCGGGCCCCGCGAGGCCGAAGTGGCGCGCGACCTCCTTGAGCCCGTGACCGGGCAGGTCCCTCGCGGAGAAGTCGTGGCGGCGCACGGCGTCGAGCGTGTCGATGAGCTCGCGCCCCGGCGCGGTGTAGCGCGAGCGCCCGCGGGGCCCCGGCCGAGACGCGAGCCTCGCGCCCTCGACGCGCCCGAGCTCGAGCGACACGCCGAGCGCACGCGCGCGGGCCGCGAGGAAGGGCAGGTCGAAGCCGTGGAGGTTGTGGTTCTCGATCACGTCGGGGTCGGCCTCGCGCACGCGCGCCACGAGCGCGCGCAGGAGCTCCGCCTCGCTCGCGTCGTCGTCGCCGCGGGCCTCGAGCACCTCGCCCACGCCGTGGGGGTCTCGCACGGCCACGAGAAAGACCCTGTGCGACGCGGGGTCGAGCCCGGTGGTCTCGAGGTCGAGCTGCATCCGTCGCAGGTCGTCGAAGCCGAGGCCGCGGAAGTGCGTGCGTCCCGTCGCGACGAGGTACTGCTCCTCGGGCGGGAGGGCGAGCACGCTGCCGTCGTCGAGCTCCGACAGGCGGCGGAGCGGGCGTCGGGTGCGCCGCGACGCGCCGCGGAGCACGGCGTCGGTGAGGGCCTTCGCGTCGTGGGCGCGCACGACGAAGCGCAGCGCGCCGGGGCCGTCGAGCTCGCGCCAGGTCACCGAGCGCGGCGAGGCCTCCGCGCCCTCGGGGCGCAGCGCGTCGCCGAGGTGGGCGAGGTCGTCGAGCGAGGCCACGAGGACCCACGGGCGGAAGCGCGCCTCGTCGCGCACGAGGCCCTCGGGCGTGCGGCGCCACACGAGCGCGCGGCCCCGCGCGTCGGCCCACACCGAGACGATGCCGGGGGTGGGGTCCCAGCCCCAGAGCCACTCGTCTTCGACCGGGGGGACCGTCACGAAACCCCTTGTTTCTAGGGCGCGCCCGGAGGGAATCGAACCCCCGACATGCGGCTTAGAAGGCCGCCGCTCTATCCGACTGAGCTACGGGCGCAGGCACCGGTCGGGGAGGCGGGATTTGAACCCGCGACGTCCAGCTCCCAAAGCTGGTGCACTACCAGGCTGTGCTACTCCCCGGATTGTTCGCGGGCGGCCTGTCTATACCACGTTCGGGTTTGCGCACGGCCCGCACCCTCACTTTTTCTCGCGAGGAACGTGACAAGCTCCCGCGGGCGGGTTATAGACAGCGCCCCTTTGACGGTGGCCGTAGCTCAGTTGGTAGAGCATCGGATTGTGGCTCCGATTGTCGCGGGTTCGATTCCCGTCGGTCACCCCATAGCGAAGACAGACGCTCCGGGCGCCCGTAGCTCAATGGATAGAGCAACGGACTTCGGATCCGTCGGTTGGGGGTTCGACTCCCTCCGGGCGCGCCCCCAAAAGATTGATTGACAGCGCGAGAGAGATGTAGGAAACACCGCGCCGCACGACAGATCAGGGCCATTAGCTCAATTGGTAGAGCAGCGGACTCTTAATCCGTTGGCTGAAGGTTCAAGTCCTTCATGGCCCACCGCGAAGCGCCGGCACCCCCGGCGCTTCTTCGTTTCGAAGCCTCGGCTCCTCGCCGCCCGTCACTCGAGCCCGCGCGCGGCCCGGCAGGTCTTGGCGTAGAGGTCTCGGAAGACGCCGCGCGGGTCGGTCACGGCCTTCGCGCGGTCGTAGTTGGGCTTGTTGAACCAGCGCCAGAACGTCGCCTCGTCGTAGTAGTTGTACGAGATGAGGGTCTTGAGGCCGTTGAAGCGCGGGAGCGCGTCCTCGAGCTCCTCGTAGATGTTGCGGCCCGGGGGCTGGGCCATGCCGTAGATCGCGAGGTCGACGAAGAGCTCGTCGCGCGTGCCCGCGTAGAACTCCGGCGCGATCCACTCGTAGTCGTGCACGCGCTTGTAGGGCACGCACCAGAGCGGGTAGTGCCCGATCGCGGCCGTGTACCACGCGAGAAAGGGCTCCATCTGCGAGAGGGGCAGGAAGAGGTCGAGCGTCACCTGCGGGCTCTGCGCGGGCAGGAAGCGGTTGAGCCTCTCGGCGAGCCGCAGGAGGTTCGCCGAGCTCAGCACCTTGCCGAAGAGCAGCCGCCCGACGAAGCTCTTCGGCGTGGGATTGGTCACGCCGCGGTCGTAGCGGAAGAGGTAGTCGGGCGTGGCGAGGTAGTCCTCGCGGCGGCGCGCCGTCGTGCGGTAGTAGACCGTCACCCAGTCGTAGCGGTGCGCGTAGGGCGCGCGGTCGACGAACTCGCCGAGGCACAGCACGTGGCGCGACGGCGCGTGGAGGATGCCGTCCATGAAGTCGACGTCCTGCCGCTCGTAGCGCCGCCAGATGGCGTCGCGGTACTGCGCGACCGTCGGGTACGTCTCGTAGCGCACGCGCACGAAGCGCTTCGCGGGCATGAGCCTGAACGTGAGCCTCGTGAGCACCCCCAGCGTGCCGAACGAGCCGTGGATCATCTGGAAGACGAGGGCGTGCTCGTTGTCGGGCGTGCAGCGCAGCACGTCGCCCGCGGTGGTCACCACCTCGTACTCCGTGCAGGTGTCGTGAAAGCCCCCGTGGCGGAACGACATCGACTCGATCGAGCAGCCGCAGACCGCGCCGCCCACCGTGATGGTCGCGAGCTCGGGCACCACGACGGGCACGAGCCCGTGGCGCAGCGTCGCGTCGACGAGGTCGACGAAGGTCACGCCGGGCTCCGCGGTGCACGTGCGCGCCGCGACGTCGACCTCGAGGATCTCGTCGAGGTCGCTCACGTCGAGCTTGTCGTCGGTGAGCCTGCGGTCGCCGCGCTTGGGCACCTGGTGCGAGACGGCCTTCTTCTTGAGCGAGAGGGGCCTGCCCGCGGGGTGCCTGCGGAGCGCCTCGGCCACCCGCGCGACCTTGCGCGCGTGCCGGTCGTGGGTGAGCGACGGCGTCGTCGCGGTCGTGAAGGTCGTGGTCACGTGGGGCCTCGATCGATACGTGGAGCGCGCCGCGGCGGGCCGCAACGGCTCGTCACGCGCCGTGGCACTTCTTGTACTTCTTGCCCGAGCCGCAGAAGCACGGGTCGTTGCGCCCGATGCGCGGCCCGGAGCGCTGGCTCGCCAGGGGCGCGGCGGGCGTGGGCTCGGCGGGCGTGACCCTGGGCTCGACCTCGGCGTGCGCGGCCGAGAAGTCCATCGGCGCGTCGCCCTCGATGAGCGCCATGAGCTCGCTGCCCGCGTCGTCGGGGTGCGCGATCTTGAGCCCCATCGCGTGCACGCCGGGCTGCGCGATGAACGCCGCGAGGCGGTGCCAGCGCGTCACGCGCCGCAGGTCGACCGCGCCCTGCGCCGTGGCGGCGCGGCCCTCTTGCACCGCGGGCCACGAGGCCGCGAAGCCGAGGGGCTGGCCGCCCGTGGCCGCCACGCGCAGCGACTCGGCGACGAGCTCGGCGAAGACCGCGCGCTCCTGCGGCGACGCGCGCGCGGGCAGCGCCTTCAAGATCACCTCGGGCAGCTCGGGGCCCTCGAGCCCGCGTCCCTCGGCGAGCAGGAGGTGCAGGAGCGCGCCCGGCGCGTCGAGGTGCTTGGGCCGCAGCTTGATCGACCGCCGGTACGCGTCGATGGCCTCGTCGACGCGGCCGTGCGTCGTGCAGAGGTTGCCCAGGCGCAGCCACGCCTCGGCGTCGCCCGGGTCGGTCACGAGGCGGCTCTTCCAGTGGCGCAGCCCGTCGGACGCGCGGCGCACCGGCGTGCCGTCGCTCAGCGACGCGACGCCCACCGTGGTGCGCGAGCGCGCGAGCTCCTCGGGCGACGCCCCGCGGTGCTGGAGCATCGCGCCGAGCCGGCTCGCCGTGATCGAGCGCATCGCCGTGGGGCCGAGGGTGTAGTCGTCCTCGGCGCCGCAGAAGCCGCACACGATGATGCGCTCGAAGGTGACGCCGTCCCAGCCCGCGCGCGCGCACGCGTCGAGGTCGGGGTTCACCACGGCGCGCCCGGGATCGTGGTGCGCGGTGCGCTTGCAGCGGTTGCACGTGAGCTCGACCACCAGGGGCCTGTCGCGAATGGCGTCGAGCGCGACGGCCACGCCCGCGGGCTGCGCGGGGGGCGAGGGCGCGGGGGCCTCGGGCTCGCGGTGCGGGGCCGCGTCGCGCACGAGCGCGTCGGGGATCGACGCGTCGTTCGCGAGCCGCGCGAGGTGCAGCGCCGCCGGGGCCGCGCGCGTGTCGCCCGCGCGCCAGGCGCCCGTCACCTCGAGCGCGAGCGACGGGTCGCCGAGCGCGCGCGCCGCGGCGTAGAGCTCGGCCGCGTGCTCGCCCGCGC
>JBDHVF010000752.1:0-4427 GCA_039809605.1 Polyangiales bacterium
AGGGGCATCCCGGCGCGAACTCGCCGCGGCGCACGAGCGCGCCGCCCGCGGCGAGCACCTCGTCGACGGCGCGGTCGATGTCCGCCGGGTCGAGGAGGCGGAAACCGAAGTGGTCGACGCCTCCCCGCGCGCCCGGACGCGCTCTCGAGCGCGAGCTCCACGCCGGGGCCGGGGCCCTGCGCCTGGATGCTGGTCGCGTCGCGGCAATACTCCCGCGCGCCGAACGCGCGCTCGTAGAAGCGCATCGAGCGCTCGGGGTCGGCAACGCACAGGCTCAGGTGGGTCAGGCCGCGGGTCGCGATCATCGCGCCGGAGCATACACCGCGGTCGCGCGAACTCGTCGCCTGCTGCGCGTCGCGGAGGGCTCGGCCGTCAGTAGCCGGCGGGGACGTCGCCGCGCAGGCACGTGATCGTGTGGACCTCTCCCCACCGCGAGGGCAGCGCCTTCGCGGGGTTCGCCACGCCCGACGGCAGCCCCTCGCGAGCGGACCACCGCGGTGCCTCGCCCGGCCCCAGCGAGTGTAAGCCGCTCTGCAATGCCGAGATCACGAACGTGTGTCCCGCGGCGCGGCAGCCGAAGAACCCGGTTCCACGCGCGCGCGAAGTCGTGGCCGGCCTCGCGGCCGAAGGTCTCACAGGTTCGAAACCACCAGAGGGCGGGCGACGGGCCGCTGCGATCGAGCCGTTCGCGCACCTGCTCGAGCGGTGCGCACAGCGGGTGGTGAGGGCGCACTGCACTGGCGTCGAGGACGTCCCTGGCGATCAGCGCGCGTCCCCAGGTGCCGTGGCCCCAGTACTGGATCTCGCCGATCGTGCGGTCGCCGCCCGCGGTGGCCAGCCAGGTGAGCGCCTCGCGCCAGCTCTCGACGCCCGTCCACGCGTCGAAGCGCCCGAGCGCGCGGTAGAGCGCGCCGCCGATGCGCCACGTGTCGCTGAGGCCCGGCCAGCTTCCCGCGCGCCCGCAGGTGCGGTCGTAGATCATGAGCCGGAGGGGGCGCGCCGCCATCGCGGACTACTCTCGCGATGGTACCCTCGGCGTCAAGCAGCGGCTCCCGCGCGCCGCGACGGGCCACCGACGCGGAGCCCATGGCGAAGCAAGAACTCTTCGGCGCGTGCGCCCTCGCGGTCTGTGGGCGCGTTCACGGCAACGAGGTCAGCGGCGCGGCCGCGCCCCCGGAGTTCGCCGCGGAGGGCTTCTCGACCGTCGGCCCCTGAAACCCGTGGGGCATCTCGCGGGGCGTTCGCACACTCGCCGACGGCGGCAACCTCACCGCGCCGGGATCAGCCGCTCTTGGGAAGCGTGGGGGAGGTGCTGAGCGCCCCGTCTTCTCGAAGCCCTTTGGGAACCTCGGTGCCTCTCGACGCAGGCTCGCCGTCGGTCGCCGGGGGCGCCTCGCTCGCGTCCTCGGGCCGCTCACGACGCTTCGAGGGGCGTCCGGGCCTTCGGGGCGGCAACGGCTCGGTCTCGCGCAGGAGTTCGCTCACGTCCGCGTGCAGGCCGTCGGCGAGGCGCGCGAGTGTGGTTCCCGTCGGGTTGGTCCCTTCGCCTTCCACAGACTGGAAGAACGCTGTGGTCATCCCGCACTGGTGGGCGGCCTCTTCCTGCGTCCACCCGCGGGCGCTTCGCAGCCGCCTCACGTTGGCGGCCAGCCGGGCGAGGAGGTCGCGATAGGTCTTGCCGCCATACTGGTGCGAGCGGCGACTGCGCCCGGAGGGCCGCGGCATCGCGCGGTCCCCTAGCGGTAATGTCCTCTTGAAAACACTCTGCATGCCGGGTATTAGTCTCGACGCTGGACAGACGGCCAGGGTGGCCGCCGCCCTGGCGTGGGGGGCATGTGCTGACGGCAGGAACCATCGTCGGAGCTGACTTCCGCATCGTTCGCCCGCTCAAGGAAGGCGGTATGGGCGCGGTGTACGTCGCGGAGCAGATGAGTCTCCGCGAGACGCGCGCCCTCAAGGTGATGCGGAGCTCGATCCCGGGGCTCGAGGATCCCGAGCGCCTGCGGAAGTACCGCGAGCGGTTCCTCGAGGAGGCTCGTCGCAGCAGCGGCCTGCGCAGCGCGCACGTGGTGAAGGTCGTCGCGTCGGGCATCGACGAGGCCACCGAGACGCCCTGGCTCGCGATGGAGCTGCTCCACGGCGAGGATCTCGACACCGCGCTCCAGCGGCGGGGCCGCCTCTCGTGGGCCGAGACGCGGATCCTGTTCGAGCAGGTCGGCCACGGGCTTGCGGCGGCGCACGGCGCGGGCGTGTTGCACCTCGACCTCAAGCCCGAGAACCTCTTCGTCGCGGAGCCCGAGTCGCCCGGCGTGCCCTTCACCCTGAAGGTGCTCGACTTCGGCATCGGCCGCGTGCTCGAGGAGCAGCGCACGTCGGTGACGGCTACCACCGCGGTCGGTTCGCCGCTGTGGATGTCGCCCGAGCAGGCGCTCAAGCAGCGCGTGTCCGCGGCGACGGACCTGTGGGCGCTGGGGCTGATCGCGTACCGCTGCCTCACGGGCCGACACTACTGGCGCGAGGCGAACAAGCCCGAGGAGGAGTTCGCGCCCACGGGCTGGATCCTGGAGCTGATGACCCAGCCCCTGGAGCCCGCATCGGTGCGCGCCCTCGAGCAAGGCGTCGATGCACTGCTCCCGCGCGGCTTCGACGCGTGGTTTGCGCGCTGTGTGACACGCGACCGCGAGACCCGTTGGCAGTCGGTCGACGAGATGCTCGGAGCATTCCGCGAGCTCGCGATGGATTCGACGCCACCCGCGGTGCCGCTGCTCGGCGCGGCACCGGCGCACGCGCCGACGCTCGCGTTGCGCGAGGTGCCCGCTCCGACCCCATCGTACGTGCCGACGCCGACCGCTCCGCCGACCTCACCCTCCGTCGCCAGGACCGTGGCACTGCCCGACGTCCCGCCACAGGTCCTCGCATCGTCGCGTCCCTCGCCGAACTCGCGTCGACTCGGGGCGCGCGCCGGTGTCGTCGCCGTGAGCGTGCTGGTCAGCGTCGTGGCGGCATGGGGCTTTCGACAACGAGCGGCCTCGAGCCCCGATCGCGAGGCAGTGCGCGCGAGTGCTGCGACCACGCAGGCGGAGGCGTCCTCCACACCGACACCGAGCGTCGCCCCGCCGGTCTCGCCGACGAGGGACTCCGGCCCGCCGATCACCCTCTCCTGCCCGGACGGGATGGCCCTCGTCCCTGGTGGACACGTCGTGCGGACCGGCGGGAGCGACGACGCCCCGATCCAGTCTGCAGAGGCGCGCCCCTTCTGCATCACGAGGATCGAGGTGCCGGTCGCTGCGTACCGGCAGTGCGTGCGAGCCGGCGCATGTGCGGCGTCTCCAGGGCGTGAGTGGGGGTGCAATCCGGGCCGCTATGTCTTCGATGACTCGCCCATGCGGTGCATCCCCTGGCAGAGCGCGCAGGACTACTGCGCGTGGGTGGGCGGGCGGTTGCCCACCGACGCCGAGTGGGAGCTCGCCGCGCGTGGCAACGGACGGCCGTACCCCTGGGGCAGCGAGGACCCGACCGACGACGTGACCTGGTCGGGCATCACGCCGCATACGGACCCGACGGTCGGCACGATCGCATCGCTCGATCGCACACCCGAGGGCGTCTTCGATCTCGCTGGCAACCTGTCGGAGTGGGTCTCCGACGCCTGTCGGCTGCTCGAGCCGGAGAGCCTCGCCTTCGTGCGCGACGAGGGCGCCGGCGGCCATGTCAACCGTGGCGGCAATTTCGTCTCGACCACCACCGCGGAGCTCGCCCGCAGCGGGTGCCTGGATCCGCCGGGAGCGACCAACTGGGTCGGCTTCCGATGCGTCACGCAACCGATCGAGCGCAGCACCACCGCGAGCGACGGCGACCAGGATGCCGGCGCGTCGGCCTCGGACTGACCGCCGCGCGAAGCCCTCACGAACCACGAGAAGAACGAATGAATCGACGTACGTTTCCACCTCTCGCAAGCCCCCGACGCCGTGCGCCGTGGCTCGCCGCGCCGACCGCGATCGTGCTGATCGCCGTGACGAGCGCGAGGTCCTCGGCCCTGCGCGCGCAGCCCGCCACGAGCTTCACGGGCGAGCTCCGCGGTCTCGGCGGCAAGTGCCTCGACGTGCGCGGCCCGAGCACCAGCAACGGCACGCCCGTGCAGCTCTGGGACTGCGTGAACGTGCCGCAGCAGCGCTGGACGCTCACGCCCCGAGGGGAGGTCCGCGGTCTCGGCGGCAAGTGCCTCGACGTGCGCGGTCCCAGCACGGCCAACGGCACACCCGTGCAGCTCTGGGACTGCGTGAACGTGCCGCAGCAGCACTGGACGCTGACCTCCTCCGGCGAACTGCGCGGGTTGGGCGGCAAGTGCCTCGACGTGCGCGGTCCCAGCACGGCCAACGGCACACCCGTGCAGCTCTGGGACTGCGTGAACGTGCCGCAGCAGCACTGGA
>JBDHVF010000753.1:0-4427 GCA_039809605.1 Polyangiales bacterium
GCGGGCGTGCTCGTCGAGGACGGGCGCTTCGCGGAGGAGCTGGTGCGGCGGTTCCACGACGCGGTGGGCGCGGGGCTGTTCGTGGGGGCGTGAGGCACGTACCCGTTCGGGGGCGGGGAGCGTCCCGGTCCGCCTCGAGACCGAGTCCGTAGACGCGATGGAGCCGAAGCTCCTCGAGGCGCCGACCGAGTGGCCCCTTCGAAAGCGCCCGCTCGAATATGTAGCGCCCTGCGTTTCGGCCAGCCCGATCCTGTCCGCGGACGGCGCCAACGCCCTGCAAGCAAGGCGAATTCTGCCGCTTGAAAATGGTTCGACGAAGATCAGCGCGTGACGCCGGAAAACCGCGGGGGGTATTACCCGCGGGACATCGTTCGAAAGATTTTCTGCAGCTCAATATTCGCCGCGATATTCTCAACAAAATCGAAGCGGTCGTTTCGAGGCCATGATTGGCCGATCCTGCGGTGGCCATGGGTTCGTTGGAACCCGACGGAGGGCAGAGCGGCGTGAGGTACCAGACCTCCGCGCCCGTGAGCCATATCGTTCGGGTGCGAACGAATTCGTTCGTATCCGAACGATCGCTCGCAGGGGAGCACCGAGGCCCTCACGTCGAGCCCGACGTCGCGCTCCGTGCAGTGGTCGCACCCGGCGGCGGGTGATGCTGCTGCACCAGCGCACAGTGCATGGCCATGAGCGTCGAGCCGGGCGGGTACAACCGCGCGGGATCGCGGTGCCGCGCGGGCGTGGTGGCTCGAAGCCGACGCGCGGTGCGCGCTCAGTTGGTCGACGGATCGGTGAGCGTGCGCAGCGGCGCGAGCGCCAGGGCGCGTCGGCGGTCGGGGCCGGTGGCCGCGACGGCGACGAGGTCGTCGATCCACGCGTCGGGCGAGCGGGGCTCCGCGATCAGGTCTGCGGGCGGCACGCTCAGCGCCTTGGCGATCCCACGTCTACCTCGCTCGGAGGCCGTCGATGACGGCACCCGCGGACTTCTTCGGGCTCGTCGGGGTGACGCTCGACGGCAAGTACGACGTGGAGCGTGTCGTGGCCGAGGGGGGCTTCGGCGTCGTGTACCGCGCGACGCACTGCGGGCTGCGCAGGCCCGTCGCGATCAAGGTGCTCAGGACCCCGGCTCACCTGGACGCGGCGCCGCGCGCGCCCTTCCTCGAGAAGTTCGCGCCGGAGGCGCGGTTGATCGCGGACCTGGATCACCCCGCGATCGTGCGGGTGCTCGACTTCGGCGTCGGGCCGGTGCCGAACGGCGAGGTCGCACCGTGGATGGTCTTGGAGTGGCTCGACGGCACGCCGCTGGAGGACGACCTGGAAGCACGGCGCGGCGCGGGCGGACGGTCGCCCGCCGAGGCGCTGGCGCTGCTGCGCCCGGCACTCGAGGCGCTCGCGGTGGCGCACGAGGCGGGCGTTGCGCATCGCGACCTCAAGCCCGCCAACTTGATGAGAGCGAGGGGCCGTCGGGGCGAGTCGGTGCTGCGCGTGCTCGACTTCGGCATCGCCAAAGTCATGCGCGACGATCGGCGTCGTCGACTACCGCGAGGCCTTCCCTACCCGCGCGGAGCCGTTCACCGGCAGCGTCGGCGCCGGGGCTCGGATTCGCTTCGTGCCGCGCTGACGTGTCGAGCACCGCCGCATACCGCTGGAGTTCCGGCCGAAGCTGCGCTGCGCGGCACGATCGGCCTGGGACCCCAGACCAGAGGCGCAGCTTGCGTGGCCGAAGCACTGGAGTTCCGAGGCATCGGCGGGACCGCGCGCCCTCCGCACGGAGCCTCAGGACGATCTTTTTGATCGGCCGCACGCACTGGCCGAGACTCGCCCCCGCACATGGCCCACGCATGCTCCGACACGACGAGTGACCTCCGCAGCGCGTCCACGCGACGTCGGCTGCGCGGAGAGCGCGGTGTCGCCGGCCTGTGCGTCCCGGTCCCTGATCGCATCCTCCGGCAGGTGCTCTCGCGCGAGCGCGTGCGGGCGCTCGCGCTGTGGAACGCGATGTCGCTCTCGGAGCGCGTCGCCGCGGTGCTGCACGCGGGGCTCGACGATCTCGAACGAGAGCTTCTCGCGCGTGGCGCACGCCTCCACGTCCCGCCGACCTGGGACGGCTGCGGTGCATGGGGCGACCTCGCGCGCGTGGTCGCACCCCACGGGCGTGTGCGGCGATGGGGGCGGCCGGAGCGTGGCCGGCTCGTGCGCGGCGTGGTCCTACCGCCGGCGGAGAGGCGACGGCTCGATGCTGTCGTGAGGGGGCTCCGTGCGCTGGATCCCGCGCGCGCGTCGAGTCGCGACGCGGTGCTGCGCGAAGCCGTGACGCGCGGCGCCGCGTACCTGCTCACGGAGGCGCCCGCCGAGGTGAGCGCCGAACTGATCGAGCCGATGGCCTCATTCATCGAGCTCCCGCACTTCTGGATGCGTCGCATCGTCGGCCGCGCGCAGCTCGTGATCCCAGCGCGCAGGCCGACGCGCAGAGCGCCCCGGCGCATGCGTCGACGACGCGCGCCTCGCGGTCGTCGCGTCGCGCGCGCACGTGCCTCGCCAGACGATGGCCCACCAGGTGACCGCGACGTAGCCGCGACTGCTCGGAGGTCGCCGTGACGCGCGCGCGAGGCTTCGCGCACGCTGCCGAGGGCGTCTGCTCGTGCTGCGGCGCTGCGACGGCCGTCGTCTGCGTGCGGGTGGTCGAGCGCGACCTCTTCTGCTGCGACGACTGCCGCCGAGGGCTCGACGAGCTGGTGATCGCTTTCCTCGTCGTGCGGCGCACGCACGCGCTCGGCACGCGGCGCGCGACGGACGACGTCGCGTCGGCCGCGCCGATCGGGCCGCGCGTGAGCGGGCTCCTGACCACGCGCGAAGCGGCGGCCTACTGCGGCTACGAGACGACGGGCGCGATCCGCAAGGCCGTCATGGACGGGCGCCTCAAGCCCGCGGGGCGGCGCGGCGGGCGAGGCACCGCGCTGTTCGACGTGCGCGACCTCGAGGACTTTCTGCGCGGCCGGACGTCGGGTACCGTCGTCGGCGGACTTCCGGCTGCGCCCCCACACGGAGGCACAGCGGATGAGTACGACGAAGTGGATCTCTCGATGGCGGTTTCAGATCAGCGTGCGCCCGGTGCTGCCGGGCGTGTGGCGCAGGAAGGAGGGCGGATTCCTGGTCCGGGGCAAGTCCACCGACCCCCGCACCGGGAAGCAACACCAGATCATCAAGGCGCTCGACGTGCAAAGCGCGCTCGAGGCGCGAGCGTGGCTCGAGGAGGCAGCGCGCGCGGTCCGGGAGGGCACCCCGGCGGCGCGAGTCCATCAACTCTGGAGCGACTACGCCGTATCGCTGCTGGAGAGGAAGGTCGCTGATGGGACGATCGTGGGAGCGCACACCCGCGAGGTGTGGGCGAGCACGCTCAAGCTCCATCTGCTGCCCGTGTTCGGCCCGCTCTACCTCGACGAGATTCGGAGGGCTGACGTGATCGCGTGGAAGGCCAGCGTGGCGAAGAGGATCAAGGCGGGGGACTACAGTCCCCACACGGCGAACTCCTGGTTCGCCGTCCTCCGCGTGATCATCAACGCCTACGTCCACGAGTTCGAGCTCGATCGCAACCCGATCGCCGACGAGCCGCCTTTCGACACGCGCCAGCACCCGGTCTACACGCACGAGGAGCCCAACAGCCTCAAGGTCGAGGAGATCCGCGCCTTCCTCTCGAAGATGAAGTCGATGTTCCCGCAGCACTACGCGATGACGGCCTTGGGGTTCGCGACGGGCCTGCGCCCGTCGACCCTGCGCCCGCTTCGCCGGTGCGGCCCGAACGCCGACGTGCTCTGGGAGGAGGGGGCGCTGCTGGTGCGGCGCTCTCACACGCGCCGCGCCGAGGTGATGGAGTGCTCCAAGACCGGCCTGCGTCAGCGCATCGGCCTCCCGCCCGAGCTCATCGAGATCCTGCGCGCGCATCTCGATGCACTTCCTGAAGGGCCTCCGAGCGAGAGCGAGCTCCTGTTCCCGTCCACCACGGGCGGGTTCCGGGCTCCTTCCGCGCTCGACAAGCCCTTCAAGGCCGTCGCGAAGGCGATCGGCCTGAGGAAGCGCATCACCCCCAAGGGGATGCGGCGCACGTTCCAGGACCTCGCGCGGGCGGCCCAGGTGAGCGACGTGGTGACACGTTCGATCTCGGGGCACGCGACCGAGGACATGCAGAGGCACTACTCGACCCCGTGGGAGTCGGAGCAGCGCGCCAGCCTGGCGAAGGTGGTCTCGCTGGCGGGCATGCTGGAGCTCCAGAAGGAGGAGGCGTCGGCCACCCGCGGGGTGTGAAACGGGGTGTGAAGCCGCCCCCGAAATGAAAACGACCCGTTGAGGGGTTGCCTCAACGGGCCGGAATCACAGCACTTTCTCGGAGCGGGCGACCGGGATCGAACCGGCGACGTTCAGCTTGGGAA
>JBDHVF010000754.1:0-4420 GCA_039809605.1 Polyangiales bacterium
AGCCGGCGCCGCCCGCGCAGCCCGCGAAGGAGCCCGCGAGGGCGCCCGTCGATCCCGCCTCGACCACGCGCTACAAGGTCATCGTCGCGGTGGGGATCCTGTTCATCCCCGTGCTGCTCGGGCTGCTGCTGATCCTGCGCTCACGCCACTGACGCGGGCGGCGCGAAAGTCGACACCGCGCCCGCGAAGACCTCCCACGCCTGCGTGGTGAGCGTCGCGGGCGTGGTCATCGTCATGATCGCCACGCGCGGACCCGCGAACCAGTACGCCTGGAACTGCACCACCCAGCCCTGGTCGGGCGGCTGGAACCCGTGGCGCACCACCGCGGGCCCCGGCTCGACGTCGGTGACGTTGCCGTCGATCGACCGCCAGCCGGGCAGGAGCTTCTCGAGCGCCACGAGCTGCGCGGCCACGTACGCCGTGATGCTCTGCCCCTCGGGACGCACGTCGCCCGTGAGGATCACCGAGGGGTGCGGCGCCTGCGGGTTCGAGAGCGCCTCGGGCGCGCAGCCCGCCGCGCCGAGGCCCGGCATCAGCGTCCACCCGTCGGGCGCTTCGAAGCTCCCGTGCTCGTTCTCGACGCGCGCCACGCGCTACGCCCCCCCCGACATGCGCACGCCGCTCACCGACGCGCCCGCCACGGCGCCCTGCGCGCCGCCCGTCCCCCCGCCGCCGCCGCCCCCACCGCCGCCGCCACCGCCACCCGTTCCCACGAGCACGGTCGGGCATCCCATGACCACGGCGTCGACGGGGCCGACGCAGACGGCCTGATCGCCCGCGGTCACCTGCGGCATGCCGCACACGAGCACCGTCACCACGCCCGGCAGCAACGGGCCGCCGACGTGAGGAACGACGCCCGTCACCATCGGGCACGCGTGCATGTCGCTGGCGCGCGCGGCGGGCACGCCGCCGATGAGCACCGTGGGTGCGCCGCTGACGATGGAGCCGCCGTGAGCGGTGGGGTCTCCCATGCGGGCTGCGGGTCCTGGCATCGCGTCGACTCCCTCAGTTGATCTTCACGAGCGAGCCCAGCACCGTGGTGGTCCCCGGCGACGACACGGTGACGCTGCCGGGCGCGGCTTCGAGCTTCGAGCCGCCCGCGCCGGTGAGCTTCGACGTGATGCTCTCGACCGTCACCGCGGTCATGCCCACGTCGATCGACGACACGCCCACGGTGGTCTTCACCGCGCTCGCGGTCATCTCGATCTTGTTGCCGCCGACCTGGAGCGTGATGCCGCTCGCGGTCATCTCGATCTTGCACGTCTGGTACGAGAGCCTGATCGACTCGGGCTTCATCTCGAGCCTCGTGCCCGCGTTGCCGCCGACGGTGACCTTGAGCCCCTCGTCGATCGAGACCGTGTGCGTCTTGCTCACGGTGAGCGTCGACGCTTCGAAGACCGTGACCGAGAGGTTCTTGTCGACCTCGAGGGTGTCGTTGCCGCCCACCGTCGCCTTGCGGTTGTTGGTGACCGCGAGGGTGTCGTCGTTCTCGATCGTGGCCGCGCGGTCGTGCTTGACCGTGAGCGTCTGGTCGTTGCCGACGGTGACGGTCTCGTCGTGGTCGTACTCGGCCAGGTGGTCGTTGAAGACCTTCTCCGAGAGGTCCTTCTGGGCGCGGAGGTACACGAGCTCGCTGCCGTGCAGGTCTTCGAACGCGAGCTCGTTGTAGCCGTCGCCGTCGGGCGTGTCGTGGGTGCGCAGCACGCTGCGAGACTTCTTGTCGGGCAGCGCCTCGGGCGTGCGGTTCACGCCGTTGTAGAGGCACCCGGTGACCACCGGCCGGTCGGGGTCGGCGTCGAGGAACTGCACCAGCACCTCCATCCCCACGCGCGGCAGGAACACGAAGCCCCAGCCGTTGCCCGCCCACGCCTGCTGCGTGCGCACCCAGCACGACGCGTTCTTCGCCGCCTGCCGGGCGGGCCGCTCCGAGGGCCTGTCCCACTGGAAGCACACCTTCACGCGCCCGTGCGCGTCGGTGGCGATCGGGTCGGTGGAGTCCTTCGGCTCGGGCACCACCACCGCGCTCTGGGGCGTGAGCGCGCGGGGCTTCGCCGTGCGCCGCGCGGGCCGGTACGGCGTGTCGGCCGCCACGCACTCGAACTGGTTGGCGTACCGGTCGAGGCCGGCGCTGCCGCGGCCGCCCGTGGCGTCGTCGAGGTGCAGCACCTCGGGCGCCTCGCCCGCGTGCGTGACGCGCACCACCAGCAGCTTGTCGACCTCGGTCGCGTCCTCGCGCAGCACCTCGATCACGCGCCCCGGCTGGAGCCCCGTGACGTTGCCGCGCCCGAGCCAGTACGTGTCGCGCAGCCGCGCCTCGGCGAGCCGCGCGGGCGCGAGCTTGCGCGCGTCGCTCTCGCCGTACGATTTCGACCCCGTGGCGTACGCGCCGAGCGTGACGCGCGCGGGGTACTCGAACTGCACGCGCGAGCCCAGCGCGTCGGGCTGCTCGCGGCGCTCGTCGAGGATCGAGCGCGGGTGGGTGAAGTCGTAGTCGCGCAGGCGCACGCCCGTGGGCACCACCTCGCGGCCGCGGTCGAGCGCGCGCACCGTCTCGCGCGCCGCCGTCGCGCCCCCTTCGCCCATCACCGCGACGGGCCCCCCCGTCTCGAGCGCGGGGAACACGTCGGCCTGCGAGCCCTGGGTGATCACCAGCGTCTCCTCGTCGCCGTCGTGGTCGAACGAGAACGTGAGGCCCTCCTCCTCGAGGAGCCTGCGCACGAACGCGAGGTCGCTCTCGCCGTACTGCGTGCAGTACTCGCGCACCGCCGGGGCGTCGCTCACGCGCTTGACCAGCCGCTCGCCCTGGTAGACCCCCGCCTCGGCCAGCACCATCTCGACGACCGCGAGGGCGTGCACCTCTTGAAAGATCCGGTGGTCGGTGTTCTGCCCGAGGAGCCACAGCGCGGGCGCCACGGTGAGCTCGCCCACGCGCCGCCGCGAGACCCAGCCCCGGTCGAGCGCGCCCACCACCACGCCGCACACGCGCCGCTCGCCCCCCTCGCGCGCGATCGAGAGCACCGCGCGCTTGCCGAGCAGCGTCACCGGGTCGACGTCGTCGGGGCACGCCACCTCCAGCGCGCACTCGTAGAGCTCCGAGAGGCCCTCGGTGACGTGCGCCCGCACCACCGACCACGGCCCGTCGGCCCCCTGAAGCTGGAGCCCGAAGACCACCTCGGGCAGCGTTGACTCTGACATGTCCACAAGTTGCGCTCCCGACGCGGGCGGTACGTTCTCAAACCCCCCGTCGCCGCACAAGCGCCAATCGGCTCCCCCCCTCCCGACGGAGCGCCGGGGCGGTCTGGCGAGACGCCGCGTCGCGATGCTCTCGCGTCGCCTCGCAGCCCTGTGCACCGAAGGGGCACAGACATATTCACTCTTTGATGAAGCGAGCTTCGAACAGCCTCTGTTGTCTGGAATCCGCCGTTCGACGGAGCGTCGATTTCGAGCTTGTTCTACCGAGCGATCGCGCGTTCAAGCGACAAGCGAAGAGGGAGCGGCGGGTTTACCCGCATGACGGTCGAATTCGGGTCTGGCGCTCTCGTGTCGGGAGGGCGTCAGGCCGTTCGAGAGCATCGGAGGACTCCCACCGATGCTTCGTGCGCGCGGACTTCATGCACTGCTCCCGGTCGCGCTGGCCCTCGCGCTGACCTCGTGCGCTGACACCGAGGGGAGGGTCCCCGGCGCGGCCTCGTCGGGCCCCGGCGCGCTCCCCCCGCCGCCTCCCGCGCCCGCGCAGAGCGCGTGCGTCGACCTCGACGGCGACGGCTTCGGCGAGGGGTGCTTTCGCGGCCCCGACTGCAACGACCGCGACCCGGCGGTGACCGACCGCTGCCGCGCGTGCCTGCGCCCCGCCGTGGGGTGCCCCTGCGCCGAGGGCGAGGAGCCCGTGCCCTGCAACCTCGAGACGGGCACCACCGAGGTCTCGCCCGAGGGCGTCTGCCACCTGGGGCAGCGCGTCTGCCGCGGCGGCGCGTGGTCCGAGTGCGAGGCCCTGCAGCGCGGGCGCGGCGCGCGCGTCCTCGGCGAGGTGTCGACCTGCTACGGCGAGTGCGACCCGACCTGCAGCCACTACGTCGACTGCATCACGCCCGGCGACGCGCTGCCCGCGGGCAGCACGGTGACGGTCTCGAACCTCGCGCAGGCGGTGTTCTGCCCCCCTTCGACGCCCGACGGCGGGCTCCAGCCCTGGTGCGAGCGCCGCCCCGGCGGGCCGTACACGCGCGCGCCCTCGACGCTGGCGTGGGTCGACGCGTGCTCGGCGCCCGGCGCCCAGGTGGTGCTCGCGGGCGCCGACGAGGGCGTGGCCACGGTGGCGATCCCGTTCTCGTTCTCGTACTGGGGCGTGCCCTACCGCACGGTGAACGTCACGCCCAACGGCGTGGCGCAGTTCGCGTCGGCCACCTCGCAGTGGGTCAACACC
>JBDHVF010000755.1:0-4384 GCA_039809605.1 Polyangiales bacterium
GACCTCCACCTGACGCTCGACCGCGCCGCAGTCCTCCAGCAGCAGTTCGAGCATGTCCTTGGCGAGCAGGTCGAAGGGGCTGGTCACGGGCCCGCGCTCTCGCAGCCGACGTGCCGACCGGGAATTCACGAGCGAACGAGCGAGTGGGGGTGGCGGAAACGGGTGGCGAGGGGGTGGCGGAGGGGTGGCGGCCGCCACCCGAGGTGGGCACTGGATGCGCGAAGCGCCTGTCGTACCGCGAGGGTAGCCGGAAGACACGTGACGCGAGCGGGGCAGCGGCGACGAGGCAGGGAGCGCTCCGGGGGCAGCGCGTTGGAGGCCCTGATCCCCGTCGAGCGCCGCGGAAGTCGCGCTCCAGCGCGGAGGTGAGGCCCGCGACGCTAGACGTCGACGTGGGGTCCCGCCTCGACGATGCGGCCGTCGATCTCGACGGCCACGACGTGCCCCAGCATCGTCGCGTAGGAGTCGAACAGCGCCTCGCGGCGCGCGTCGGGCGTGCGGCCCTTGCGGCGCTCGGCGGCGAGCGAGAGGTACCGCACGTCGTAGACGCGCTCCTCCTCGGGGTGCGCGAGGTCGATGACCAGTTGAGACTCGCCGGGACGCACGGACTGGCCGATGGGGAACACGCCGCACGCGTCGCCGAGGAGCGTGCGCTGGTCGTCGTCGTCGTAGCCGAGGAGCCCGATCCTGTACCAGCGGTCCTCCTCGGCGCGGTCCTCGGCCGCGTCGAAGCCGTCGAACAGAACCTTGATGCAGTCGCGCTGCGCCGGGTCGACGCCGGCCAGGACGTCGCGGATCCCGTACAACCAGCCCGGCAGCGCCACCCGCTCGGCGCGCGCGCAGACGTCGATCGCCGACCGCAGGTCGCGGTAGAACGTCTGCCGGGCGAAGCGATCCACGAAGCGGCACAGCGCCCGCTCGACGCGCGGCGGCAGGTCGCGATCGAGGACCCAGCCGGCCGCATCGAACGCGTTGCCGTTCTCCCAGTGGCCGCGGAATCGCCACGCGGCCTCTTCGATCGCGTCCCGGCGCGGCCGCAGTCGGGCGAGGAGCTCGTCCGCGTCGCGCGCGTCGAGCGCCGCCCCCACCTCGCCCGGACCGGCGACGGCGAACTCGACCGTCCTCCCGTCCCTGCTGCCGGGCACGGCGAGCTGCCACGAGATCCCCGGCACGGCGCCGAACGCCAGCGCGAACCTCCGCGCGCGTAGCCGACGGTTGACCTCGATGTGTTCCCGCGGCGAGATTTCGACCCCGGGCGGGGCCGGCCGCGCAGCCAGCGTGGCGCGCAGCGCGTCGATCGAGTCGTTCCAGGGATTGCCGAGCAGCCGCAGGCGGCGGAGCCTGGCCAGGGTCGCGATCGGCGCGGCGTCCTCCGCGAGGGTGAAGTTGACCTCCAGCTCGCGCAGCTCGGGGAGCGACGCGAGAAAGTCGAGCCGATCGATCGCCGAGCAGGTGATGCGCAGCTCTTCGAGGAGCGCGCCGGGCAGCCGCGACGGCCCGGCGGCGACGCCGACCAGCGTGAGCCGCTGGAGCCCCGGGCACCACTCGATGTCGTCGAGGTGCTGCGCGCCGTACACGGTCAGCTCATCGATCCGCTCGAGATCGGCGCGCGAGTCGGCGTCCCGCCCGAGCGCGCGCGACGCCGCCGCACGAACGGCCGGATCCTGGATGCCCTTCACGCCCATCGAGTTTCCTCTCGGCCTCCAGATAGGATAGATGCGCGTCATTCCGACGAGGTGACAATGAAGCGCTCCGGGGACGTTCGAGAAGGCGAGTCTCCGCCCGAGCTCTCATCAAGGAGGCGGCTCCCGACATCGTCGAGGAGTGGACGCGGATGGGCCCCGGTCAGGTCGCACGACGGGATCGTCTGCACCGGCGAGACCCACAAGAGCGTCGTGAAGATGACGTTCGCGAAGGGCGCCTCCCTCGAGGATCCCTCGCGCCTCTTCAACTCCAGGCCTCGACGGGAACGTGCGGCGGGCCATCGACCTCCGCGAGGGCGAGGCGATCGACGCGCCCGCCTTGAAGGCGCTCATCCTCGAGGCCGTGGCGCTGAACACCTCAGGCAGGAAGGCTGCGCCACGACCAGTGCGTGTCGTACCGCGAGGGCAGTCGGAAGACGTGTGACGTGAGCGGGGCAGCGGCGACGAGCGAAGAAGTGCTCCGGGGGCAGCGCGTTGGATGCCCTGATCCCCCGCGAGGCCTCGTGACCCTTCAGGCGCGCACGAGCAGCGCGTGGCCGAGCATCGAGCGCAAGGCCTCTTGCGCGCGGCGCGGCAGCAGCGCCTGGATCGGGCGGAACCAGATCGGCCATGGGACCGGGCGCCCGATCTTCTCGCCCTCGACGACGAGGTGGCGGGGCTCGGTCCAGCGCCAGCCGCGGGCCGCGTAGAACGCGGCGGGGTCCCGCACGCCGTCGCGGATCGGGGCGTTCTTGAACTTCACGCCGCGCGCGCGCACGGCGCGGTTCAGGAACGGCGCGCTGAAGTCGACGATCCACGACTCGATCGCGGCCTGCGCGTGGACGTCGTCGGCGAGCTTCACGACGTCCTCGAGCGGCAGGTACGTCAACACGCCCTCGGTGAGCACGATCGCCCGCCGCGCTCGGGAGGCGCACTCCGCGAGCGCCGCGCGCCGCGCGTCGTCGACGGACAGGTCGGCGGCGATGCGCGCGAGGCGGCAGCGCGGCGTCTCGCCCGCGAGGCGGTCCTCCTTCAGCGCGACGATCCTCGGCATGTCGACCTCGACCCACGAGAGCGACGCCGGCAGCGTCATCCGGTACGGACGCGTGTCGAGGCCCGCACCGAGGTTCACGACGGTGTCCACCCCGCGCGCGATCGCCTCCTGCAGGTAGCGGTCGATCACGACGGTGCGCACCACCGTCATCCACTCGAACTGCTCGGCGCCCGTCATCTTCCGCGCGAGCTCGCGCCCGCGGTCGCCGGCGAGCCGGCCGGCGAGCGGGTCCTCGAAGAGCGCGCCGGCGCGCTCGGTCTCTCGCGCGCGGTAGGCGGCGATCCACAGCGCGGTGTCGGAGACGTCGGCGATCCCAGGATCCATGCGCGCAGGATACGGCGTCAGCCGTTCACCGAGAAGCGCACGTCGACGACGTTCTCGAAGCCCCTGACCCTGCGCAGACGGCGCAAGAGCTCTCGCTTGCTCACCGTCGGCGCGCTCAGGCGCATCCGCTGCGACGCGCCCGACGACGACCGAGGGGAGCTCCTGCGAAGCCAAGGCTGTCGGCCTCGCGAGCAGGCCCGACGCCGCGGCGCGACGCGGATCTGCACGGGGCTGTACCGAAGCCGGGTGCGAGGCGCTGTATGCTCCCGCCATGCAGCTCGCCGATCGACGAGGCGTGTGGGCCCTCGCGCTCACGCTCGGGTGCTCCTCCACGCGGCTGCTCGCGCCGGGCGCCAGGGCGCCCGAGTTCCGCGCCAGCGACCAGAGCGGCCACGAGCGCAGCCTCTCGGAGTGCCGCGGCCGCCCCGTGGTGCTCTACTTCTACCCCCGCGACGCCACGCCCGGCTGCACCCGCGAGGCGTGCTCCTTCCGCGACGTCTGGGGCCGCTTCGAGGCCGTCGGCGCGCAGGTCTTCGGCGTCTCGACCGACGACGTCGCCTCGCACGCCGCGTTCGCGCGCGAGCACCGGCTCCCCTTCCCCCTGCTGGCCGACCCTGACGGCGTGATCGTGCGCGCCTACGGCGTCGGCCGCACCCTGGGCATGGCCTCGCGCATCACCTACCTCATCGACCGCGAGGGCGTGATCCGGCGCGTCTTCCCCGACGTCGACCCCGGCGTTCACGCCCAGCAGGTGCTCGACGCGATCGCGGAGCTGCCCCGCTGACCGTGGTCACGTGCTTCACGTCTCCATCCGTGGAGTCACGCGTTGACAGAGTCGCCCGGCGCGTCTCCGTCGGTCCCATGCCTCGCCTCACGCTCCCGACCACCCTCGCCGTCGTCGCGCTGGGGACGCTCTCGTGCTCGTCGCCTCCCGCGCCGCCGGCCGCCGACGCCGCGCCCGACATCGCCCTCGGCGACGCCGCGGTCGACCACCCCGACGTGTGCCCCGCCCCCTCGGCTTGCTACGGTGAGTTCGTCTTTCCCGACGGGTCGATGGAGCCGGTGTACCTCTATCTCCGAGACGGTTCGGTGAGCGACGTCCCCTGCCCCGCCGTGCCCCCGCAGTGCCCCGTCGCTTGATAGCCACGTCGGCGCCCCGGCGGGGCGCCACGAAGGTCCGGTGAGCGACGACGCCGTGGCGTCGACGCGCGGCGTGCGACCGAGCGTCGTGCAGGTGCGCGCGGCCATCGGAACATGAGACTCAGACTCAGGTTTGGCCGTTGACGAGTCTCGCTGCGCGTGAACGCGGCGCGCGAGTTCGCAC
>JBDHVF010000756.1:0-4382 GCA_039809605.1 Polyangiales bacterium
CCCGCCCGCCGCTGCCGTCGCGCTCGCTTCGAACGCGGGCAGCACGCGGGGCCGCGACGCGCGGCGCCGCTCGGGCGGCGACACCGAGAACTCGTAGCCCACGATCGCGCCCACGAGCGGCAGCGCGAGCGCGACCAGGCCCGCGCCGCCGTCGCGCGCCGTGCGGGTGCCGCTGCCGCTCGCGCCCGCGAGCAGCGCGGCCAGCGGGAGGCCCGCCGCCACGCCCCCCGACGCGAGCGCGAGCGACCAGCCGAAGCCCCCGTCGCCGCCCGCGAGGTTGCCCGCGATGGTCACGCCCGCGGGCAGCGAGAGCATCCACGCCGCGCCGGTGATCAGCGCGAACTCGCCGAGGTTGCCCCCGCGCAGCGGGCAGCTCTGCGGCGACATCGCGCAGCCCGCGCCGAAGACCGCGACGGCGCCGCCCGCGAGCCCGATGAAGCCCCCGAGCAGCTCGTACCCGACGCGCGCGGCCGCGCTCGGGCGCGTCGCGGGCGCGGCGGCGGGCTCCTCGTCGACCCACGGCGCGCGCGGCTGCGCGTCGGCGAGGCGAGGGGCCGCCGTGAGCGCGAGCGCGGCGATGAGGGCGCCCTCACGCAGAGGCGCGCTCGCCTTCGCTCGGGCGCGCGACGCCCGCCAACCTGTGCAGCACGTCTGAGAGCGTGCGCGTGTCGATCTTGATGACGACGTCGCTCGCCCCCGCGGTGCGCGCGGCGCCGAACAGGTCGTCGCGCAGGCCCACGGCGATGACGTGCGCGCCGCGCAGCGACACCGAGCTGCGCAGCGCGCGGATGAGCGCCACGGGGTTCATGAAGACCATGTCGAGGTCGACCACGAGGATGCCCGGCAGCCGCGAGCCCACGGCGATGAGCGTGCCGTAGAGCCCGCCCGCGCCGATGATCTCGACGCCCGCGGGCGTGGCGTGGCTCACCATCGCGAGCACGTCGGGGCTCTCGGTGAGCACCGAGAGCGACGTGTGCTCGGCGTCGACGTCGAGCTCGGGGGGCACGCTCTTGCCCCGCGCGAGCAGGTACGCCTTGGCGTCTTCGGGCGCGATGCGCGCGCTGCGGCCGACGGTGCGCGACGCGTGCAGCTCGCCGCGACGGATCGCCAGGAGGATGGTGCTCTTGTGAACGCCCGCCAGGCGGGCCAGCTCTTCCGCGTGCAGCAACTTCATCATGGTGTCTCGCTCCGCCGCGTCCCCACCCGGGACCGTTGGTTCGCCGGCGCCGCCGTCGGCGCCTTTGCCAGTGGCAATCGAAACACCACTACCACAGCTCACGGTCGAGGTTGAAGGGCGAATGCGCAACGGAGGTCACGCCCCACGCGGCGCCGCGGCCGCGGCCGTCACGGGGTGACGGGGGTGCAGAAGGCCCCGCGGCGCGCGTCGGCCGAGACGGTGACGGTGAGCTCGCAGCGGCCGCCCACGCCGGGGCAGTCGAAGTCCGACGCGCAGCGGCGGCGGCAGGCGCCCTCGACGCAGCCCACGGTGTCGGGCAGCTCGCCGGGGATCAGCCGCGTGCAGTCGTCGACGGTCGCGCACGCGACGGAGGCGAAGTCGCGCCCCACGCGGAACGACAGCACGTCGCTCGCGGCGACGACCACGCCCGCGCGCTGCGCGAAGACGAACCACCAGTAGCGCCCCGCGGGCAGGAGGTTGCCCGCGTACCGCGGCCCGAGCTCGCCGCTCGCGGTCACGCCGCGGTGGCCCGCCTCGAGCGCGACGGCGCCGGGCGTGGTCGACGCGCCGGGGTCGGTCGAGGCCCAGGCCCACACCACGTCGGCGGGGTTGGCGATGCGGTTCGCGGCGCCCGCGCGCTGCGGCGGCCGCGCGAGCACCACGGCGACCACGACGGCGTCGGGGGGGAGCGCGGGGGGCGTCCACCGGAGCTGCACGCCGTCGGTCGGGCGCAGCACGGTGAGCGCGCCGGGCGCGGTGACCGAGATCTTCGGCAGCGCCACGGGCGACGTGAAGACGGGCGCCTGCGGGGCCTGGAACGAGCAGAGCCCGCCCGCCGCGCTGCGCTCGCGGGGCACGGGCTGGCAGCGCGCGCCGGGGTAGCAGCCGGGCGCGTCGAGCGCGCCCTCGTCGGGGTCGCAGCGGCCCTCGTCGGGCGGAGGCCCGCACACGCCGAGGATCGACCCCGAGGTGAAGACGCAGACGTCGTTGTGGGCCGGGCAGTCCTCGGTGCGGCGGCACTGCATGCCCGTCGAGGGCGCGTCGACGCCCCCGTCGCGGTCGAAGCCGGCGCTCGGCGCCGACGCGTCGGACGCGCACGCGGAGAGGCCCAGCGCGCCCGCCGCGAGCGTCGCGCACGAGGTCACGGCCAGCACGAGGGTCGAGAGGCGCGAGCGGTGGGGGGTGGTCATGGTTCGATGCCGATCCCTGCTTGCAGCACGACCTGCACGAGCGATGCCGTCTGCGAAGAGACCGTGGCGTCGCCGAGGAAGGTGAACTGCCGCCCGCGCCCTCCGAACTCGGGGAGCCAGTGCAGCCGCGCGCCCGCGAAGAGCTGGAGCGGGCCCGCGAAGCGCCACGCGAGCGAGAGGTCGGCCGAGAGGCCGAGGCGCGTGGTGGCCGGCGAGAGGAGCGCCGCGCCGACGGGCGAGGTCTCGTCTCCGCGCACGCCGAGGAGCGCCGACGCGAGCGCCGTGGCGCGCAGCGCGTCGCCCGTGCCGGGGGGGACCACCGTGACGCCGCCGCCCACCTCGAAGAGCCAGAGCGAGCCCGTGACGTCGCCCTCGACCGCGGCGGCCTCGCCGGGGCCGAGCAGCAGCGCCTCGCGCGCGTAGGGCAGCGAGCCGAAGCCCGCGTGCACGACGGGCCGCACGCACGCGTCGTCGAGCGGGCACGTGCGCCCGTGGAGCGCGCTGCCGGGCGCGACGCCGGCCGACGCGAGCGCGCCCGCGCCGTCGCCGCCGAGCACGCCGAAGGCCGCGCCGACGCGCAGGGTCGTGGTGGGTATGAAATGGCCGTCATACCGTGCCGTGAGCGCCACGGTGCGCGCGGGCGAGCGGGGGTCGAAGGGCAGCGACGCGACGCCGTAGCCGGGCACCCGCGCCGCGAGGGTGAGCGCGCGGGCCTCGGAGGTGAGCACCTGCACGCACCAGTGGCTCCCGCGCTCGGGGCGCTCGCCCGAGCAGCGGCCGCCGTGCACCTCGACGTCGCGCTCGAACTCGGCCGCCGCGCGCAGGTCGACGGCGCGCAGGCCCTCGTCGGGCAGCGAGCGGGCGCTCGCCCCGCGGCGGATCTCGACGTCGACCGTCACGTCCCTCGCGCGCGGCACGAGCGACACGCGCACGCGCCGCGACGCGGCGCCCGCCACGGGGAAGCTCCGCGCGCAGCCGAAGTACCTGCGCGACTCGTCGCCGTCGACGCGCAGCGTGTACTCCGTCGCGCCCTGGGGCACCGGCCACACGCGCCGCAGCGCGGCGCCGTCGGGCGAGGTCTCCGACGCCTGCGCGGGCAGCGCCGCGCCCCCCGCGAGCGCGCGCGGCGCGAGGGCGGCCACGTCGCCCGCGGCGAGGGGCTCTCCGGTGAGCGCGTCTTGAAAGTCGATGACGTGCTCGATCGCGGCGGGCCTCGCGCCGGAGGGCGCGCCGTCGGCCGCGACCATTTCGATCGAGCAATCGAGCTGCGCGAAGACGGGAAGCATCGGGCGCGGCGACGATACCACCGCGCCACACGGCGGTGCGATCGTGGCGCCGGGCCTCGACCGGGCGCCGCGAGACGCGCGCGAAAACCGCTTGTTTCAAGGGCCTTCGTGGCGGCACATGGCTTGCGCTCTCGTGGGCGTGAACGGCGGGCCTCGCGCCCGCGAACCCAACCCGATCGCAAGGAGGCAGAGCCATGCGTCCCAACGAGACCAACCGCAACGAGGGCGCCGCGCGAGAGATCGGCGGCAAGATCAAGAAGGGTGTGGGCCGCGTGATCGGCGACCCGCAGATGGAGGCCGAGGGCCGCGCGAAGGAGCTCGAGGGCCGCGCGCAGCAGGAGTCGGCGAAGGCCGCCGAGCGCACCGACGGCAAGGTGCAGGAGGTCGCCGGCGCCATCAAGAACCGCGTCGGTCAGGTGATCGACGACGAGCAGATGGCGGCCGAGGGCAAGGCCAGCGAGCTCGAAGGGCAGGAGCGCCAGCGGTCCAACCGGTAGCGACCGCCGGGGGAGGGGGGCGGTCAGCGCCGGCCGCCGCGGCCCCAGCCGCGGGGCGCGACGACGACGCGGTACTGCTGCTCGAGGCGGTCGCAGCGCTCGCTCAGCCGCGCGAGGCGCGTCTGCTCCTGCGGGGCGATGAAGCCGTCGCGGGTGATGCGCTCGAGCGCGCTCTCGATCTGCGCGCGCTGCGCGTCGAACGCCCCGAGCGCCTGCGGGGCGACCACGCCGC
>JBDHVF010000757.1:0-4372 GCA_039809605.1 Polyangiales bacterium
CGAGATCGACGACGACGCGCGATCGATGCGCTGACGCGGCTCACATCGAGCGGAAGCGTCATCCAGGAAGCGTTGAGGTGATGGCCCTCGCAGGGCGAGGGCCCCTGCGAGACGCATGCAGCTCGTCACCTCGTTTCAGCACGCTCAGCCACGCCCTCGCTCCGCGGGGGCGGGGCGCGCGGCAGCGAGGGTGGGGGCTCCGCAGGGTGCGCGACAGCGTTGGGTGGGGGACACGTCGCACACGCGAAAGCGGCAAACTTGACGTGAAGTTGGTATCAGCGGTGGAGGATGCCCGTCGCGAGCAGCGCCCCGAGCAGGCCCGCGACGACGAGGGCCACGAGGGCGAGGGCCGTGGCGGGGAACTTCTTCTCGGACGCGCGGGGCGCCACGGGCTGCGGGCGCGCGCTGTTGGTGACCATCAACGGGATCGGGATGGTCGACGACGACGGCGTGGGCGCGGGCGCCTCGCCCGAGGGCGTGGGCGGGCGCGGCGTGGCGACGCGCGGCGGGGGCGCCGAGTCGGCGTCTCCCTCGAGCTCGTCGGCGAGGCCGCCGGGCACGGCCGAGAGGCGGCTGCCGGGCTGGTCCCACGTGGCGGCGCTGCTCAGGCCGGGGTCGAAGCCCTCGCCCACGAGGCCGGGCGCCCAGTCGTTGAGGTTGACGAACTCGTTGGCGTCGAGCGGGCGCGAGCCGTCTTCGAGCGGCGCGGGCGTGACGGGCGACGAGCCGCTCGGCGAGTCGCCGGCGTCGCCCAGCGAGGTGAAGCGCAAGAGCTCTTCTTGAATGAGCTGGTCGATGACGTTGCCCTCGGCGCGCCCCGTCTGGCGCGACGCCGCGGCCTTGTCGGTCATCACGTCGACCACGAGCTTCGAGAGGTCCGCCGCGGTCGCCTTGAGCCGGTGCAGGAGCAGGAGCTCGGTGAGCTCCTCGCTCATCTGCTCGGCGGTGCGGTAGCGCTCGGACTTGCTCTTCGCGAGGGCCTTGCGAAGGATCTTGTCGAGCTCGTCGGGCACCGAGGGGTTGATCGTGCGAATGGGCGGCACCACCGCCTGCTGCACCATCTTCACCGTCTGGTAGTCGGTCTCGCCCTGAAAGAGCTTTCGCCCCGCGAGCAGCTCCCAGAGCATGATGCCCACGGCGAAGATGTCGGCCTGGGGGTCGGCCTCGTCGCCCATCGCGGTCTCGGGCGAGAGGTAGCTGAACTTGCCCTTCACCACGCCGGGCTCGGTCTTCTCGACCGAGTGCGCGGCCTTGGCGAGGCCGAAGTCGACGATCTTCACCTCGCCGCGCTTCGAGATGAGGATGTTCGGCGGGGAGATGTCGCGGTGAACGATGTTGAGGTTCTTGTCGCCGTCGGCGGCGTTGTGGGCGTAGTCGAGCCCCTCGCACACCTTGATCATGATGTGGCACGCGAGCGGGAGCGGGAACGGCTGCTTGCGCGCGCGCAGGTACTCGATCACCGCCTTGAGGTTCACCCCGTCGATGAACTCCATGACGATGAAGTAGGTGTTCTCGACGTGCCCGATGTCGAACACCTGGACGATGTTCGCGTGCGTGAGCCGCGCGCTCAGCCGCGCCTCGTCGAGGAACATCCGGATGAACTTGTCGTTCGACGCGAGGTGCGGCAGCACGCGCTTGATCGCCACCTGCCGCTTGAAGCCCGCGAGGCTCGTCGACTCACCGCGGAAGACCTCGGCCATGCCGCCCGACTCGAGCCGTTCGGTCACCCGGTAGGTGTTCTGCGCCCTTGCTTCTGCCATGTTCGTGGGGGTGCGAAGGCCGGAGCGGCCACGCTGACCGAAACTGCACCCCCACACCCTGGGGTGTCAAGCATTGCGGCTGTGCGATTCCAGTTACGTTACCGGGGCGTTCGCGCTGCGAACGTCGCGCGTTGATCCCGCGCGGCGCGAGCGGGTAGTAGACGTGCGCATGCACCGAGCCCGCACCACCTGGGAGCGCTGCGCCTGCGCGCGCGTGCCCTCCGACCCTTCGATGGGCCCGCGCCCCTTTCGCCTCCCCGGCGACCCCGAACATTTCGCGCGTGCTCGCCCCTTCGATCTCCATCACCTCGCGCTGCGTGTAGACCTCGATGTGGAGCGCGCCCGCGTCGAGGGCGTGGCCGCGCTGCGCGTCTCCCGTCGCGCGCCCGACGCGCGCACCCTCTCGCTCGACGCCGTGGCCTTCGAGGTGTTCGCGGTCGAGGGAGGCCCCGTCGACGGCCCCGCCGCGCCCGTGCCCTGGAGCTACGACGGCGAGCGGCTCCACGTCGAGCTCGGCGAGCTGCCCGAGGGCGAGGAGCGCGTCGTGACCGTGCGCTACGCGGCCTCGCCGAAGCGGGGCATGTACTTCATGCGCCCCGACGAGACCTCTCCGTCGCGCCCCTGGCAGGTCTGGACGCAGTGCCAGGACGAGGACGCGCGCTACTGGTTCCCCTGCGTCGACACGCCGCTCGTGCGGCACACGACGGAGCTCGACGCGCGCGCGCCCGCGGGGTGGCGCGTGATCTCCAACGGCCGCCTCGTCGCGCACGAGAGCATCGAGGGCCGCGAGCGCTGGCACTGGCGCCAGGAGGAGCCCCACGCCCCCTACCTCGTGACCCTCGTCGCGGGCACCTTCGCCGAGGTCGACGCGAGCGCCGAGGCGGGCCTCCCGTGCCGCTACTACGTCGACCCGGGGCGCGAAGAAGAGGCCCGCCGCACCTTCGGCCGCACGCCCGCGATGATCCGCCACTTCGCGTCGCTCACGGGCGTCGCGTTCCCGTGGGCCAGGTACGACCAGGTGGCCGTGCACGACTTCACCTTCGGCGGCATGGAGAACACCTCGGCCACCACCATGACCGAGCGCGCCCTGCTCGACGCCCGCGCGGCGATCGACGTCACCATGGACGACCTCGTCGCCCACGAGCTCGCGCACCAGTGGTTCGGCGACCTCGTGACCTGCCGCGACTGGTCGCACGCGTGGCTCAACGAGGGCTTCGCCACCTTCTTCGAGCACGTCGACCTCGAGCGACGCGAGGGCCGCGACGCCTACCTCTACAACGTCAAGGAGCACGCCGACGCGTACATGCACGAGGACGAGGGCCACTACCGCCGCCCCGTCGTGTGCTCGACGTGGTCCGCGCCCATCGACCTGTTCGACCGCCACCTCTACGAGAAGGGCGGCCTCGTGCTCCACATGCTGCGCGCCGAGCTCGGCGACGCGACCTTCTGGCGGGGCGTGCGCCTCTACCTCGAGCGCCACCGCGGCGCGGCCGTCGAGACGCGCGACCTCGTGCGCGCCATGGAAGACGCCTCGGGCCGCGCCCTCGAGGGCTTCTTCGACCAGTGGGTGATGCGCGGGGGCTTCCCCGAGGTCGAGGTCGAGGCGCGCTACCAGCACGACGAGCGGCTCCTCGCGGTCACCGTGCGACAGACGCAGGCCGTCGACGCCGTGACGCCGCTCTTTCGCTTCAAGCTCCGCGTGGCGGTGGCCGAGGGCGGCGCCGAGCGCGCCCACGACCTCGAGGTGCGCGACGCCGCGCACACGTTCTTCGTGCGCTGCGAGCGCGCCCCGCGGCGCGTGGCCGTCGACCCCGACGGGGCCGTGCTCATGCGCCTCACGCAGAAGCTCCCGCGCGAGTGGCTGCTCGACGCGCTCGCCCACGACCCGCGGGCCGTGGTGCGCTGGCGCGCCGCCGCCGCCCTCTGCCTCAAAGACGACGCCCGCGTCGTGGCCGCCCTCGACCGCGCCGTCGCCGACGACCCCTTCTGGGGCGTCGCCGCAGAGGCCGCGCGCGCGCTCGCCGAGCTGCGCTCCGAGGCGGCCCTTCAAGCCCTCTCGTCGCGCGTGAACGTCGCGCACCCCAAGGTCCGCCGCGCCGTGGTGGCCGCGATCGGGATGTTCCGCGCCGAGCCCGCCGCGGCGCTGCTCGCCGCGCGCCTCGCCGAGGGAGACCCGAGCTGCATGGTCGAGGCCGAGCTCGCGCGCGCCCTCGGCGCCACGCGACGGCCGTCGGCGTACGAGCCCCTGATCGCAGCGCTCGACCGGCGCGCGTGGCGCGACGTGATCCGCGCGGCGGCGATCGACGGGCTCCGCATGCTCCGCGACCCGAGGGCGCTCGACGTGGCGGCGCGGTTCACCGGGCGCGCAAACCAGGTGTCGGTGCGCCGCGCGGCGGTCACGGCCCTCGGCGAGCTCGGCGAGGGCAGCGCCCGCGCGCGCGAGCACCTCGAGGCCATGCTCGACGAAGACGACCCCGTCGTGACGCCCGCGGTGGCGCAGGCGCTCGTCGAGCTGCGCGACCTCGCCGCGGCCGGTGCCCTCGCGCGCTGCGCCGAGGTGGCGACCGACGGGCGCGTGCGCCGAACGGCCCGCGAGGCCCTGCGCGCGCTGC
>JBDHVF010000758.1:0-4352 GCA_039809605.1 Polyangiales bacterium
CGCGCAGCACGTCGGACCACACGTCCCAGCGCAGGCGCTCCTCCCACGAGTCGAAGCGCGCGCCGCGCCGGTAGGCGTCTTCGAGCGCGTCGGCGAGGCGGCGGTCGCCGCGCGCGAGCACGCCCTCGAGGGTGCTGCCGTGCGACTCGTGCAGCCTCAAGTCGACGCGCGAGGCCCGCGCCGCGTCGCGCAGCACGCCCTGCTTGCGCTGGATCTCCGCGAGCGCGTCCATCGCGCACCACTGAAAGGGCGTGTGGGGCTTGGGCACGTGCGTCGAGACCGAGACCGTGACCGTGGGCCCCTTGCCCTTCTGCACCTTGCGGCCCACGTCGCGGGCCTTGCGCCCGGTCTCGACGATGCCGAGCACGTCTTCATCCTGCTCGGTCGGCAGGCCGATCATGAAGTAGAGCTTCATCTTCGACCAGCCGCGCGAGAAGACGCGCTCGGCGGTCTCCATGAGCTGCTCCTCGGTGACGTTCTTGTTCACCACGTCGCGCATGCGCTGGGTGCCGGCCTCGGGCGCGAAGGTCAGGCCCGTGGCGCGCACGCTCTGGATCTCGTCGAGCAGCTCCTCTCCGAGCCCGTACGCGCGCAGCGACGAGACCGAGAGCGAGACCTTGTCGCCCTTGAGCCGCTCCATCACCTTCTTCACGAGCGGCGCGATGCACGAGTAGTCCGCGGTCGAGAGGCTGGTGAGCGACGCCTCGTCGTAGCCGCCGTCCTTCACGGCCTTCACGATGGTCTCGACCACGCTCTCGGGCGTGCGCTCGCGCACGGGCCGGTAGATCATGCCCGCCTGGCAGAAGCGGCAGCCCTCGGTGCACCCGCGCGCGATCTCGACCGAGATGCGGTCGAACACCGTCTCCGTCGCCGCCACGGGGCCGTCGTGCGGAAACGGATGCGCGTTGAGGTCGGGCACGAACGCGCGGCGCACCGGGAGGGGTGCCTCGGGCACGAGCGGACGGTCGATCACCACGCGCCCCGAGGCGTCATCGAGCTTCGTGGCGTAGAGCGAGGGCACGTACACGCCGTCGATCGTGGCGAGCCTGCGCAACCTCTCTTCACGCGGAACGCCCGCGTCGCGCAGCGCGCGCCAGGTGAGGGCGATCTCGGGGGTGACGCCCTCGCCGTCGCCTACGACGAATGCGTCGATGAAGGGCGCGAGGGGCTCGGCGTGCGTGGCCACGGGGCCTCCCGCGAGCACGAGCGGGTCGCGCTCGCCGCGGTCGGCCGCGCGCAGGGCGACGCCCCCGAGGTCGAGCATCAGGAGCACGTTGGTGAACGTGAGCTCGAACTGGAGCGAGAAGCCCACCACGTCGAAGTCGCGCAGCGGCCGCGCGGTCTCGAGCGTGACGAGGGGCAGCGAGCGCGCGCGGAGCTCGGCCTCCATGTCGCCCCAGGGCGCGTAGGCGCGCTCGGCGGCGAGCTTCGGGTGACCGTTCAAGATCCCGTAGAGGATCTTGAACCCGAGGTGGCTCATCCCGATGTCGTAGAGGTCGGGGAAGGCCAGGGCGACGCGGGTGAGCGAGGCGTCCCAGGGCTTCGCGACGGCGCCGTGCTCGCCGCCGAGGTAGCGCACGGGCTTCTCGATCTTGTGGATGAACGCGGCGTACGGGTGCTCGGTCTCGGTGGTCATCGGTGCCTCGGCGCGCGCGGTGCGCGAACGGTGCTTGTGGACGCGAGGGCGTGGGGTGTCAAGCGGCGGGGCGGGGGACACGTGGCCCGGATGCGTGCATCCGGGGCGAACCCGCGGTGTTGTCAGCGGGCCATGGCGACCTCGGCCTTCGTGGTAGGTTCAACGAATGTTGACCCGCGCGCAGAGGCCGTTTGACTTCGTGATCTCCGACGCGAACGGGGCGGTTCGAACGGTGGTCGAGGCGAAGAAGTGGCGGTCCGTCGACCGGGGAGGCGCGGAGGATTTCGCCGCGGGTGCGATCAGGCGTGGCCTGTCGTCGAAGTGGCTGGTGCTGGTCACGCCGACCCGCGGCTTCGCGTGGGCCGTCGAAGAGGGCGGCGCGCGGACGCTGCGCGAGGAGTTCGAGGTCGAGCCGCTGCTGGCGCCCTACTATACGCGCCAGCGCACGGACCCGTCGAAGATGGACCCGCTGGAGTTCGAACTGGCCGTGGGTGCGTGGCTCGAAGCGCTCCAGACCGGCGACGATGTCGGGCGGCTCGGCGACACGTTGCGCGCGGCGCTGCGCGGTGGAGACGTGCACCCGGCGGCCGCATGAGGGTGCTGGTCGAGACGAACTTTCTGCTGGAGTACGCGTTCGAGCAGGAGGAGTCGGCGGACTGCGACGGGGTGCTCGGGCTCGCAGGTGCGGGAAGGATCGAGCTGGCGCTCCCCGTGTTCTCGGTGCTCGAAGCGAGGATGGCGGTGGATCGGAGGGCGGTGGAGTGGAACCAGCAGCGCGACGCCCTGCGCAACGGCATCTTGCGCGAGGGCACGCGGATGGGGTCGCTTCAAGGCGGCGCCGCCGCGGTTCGCAAGGACTTCGATGCGATGATCGACCTCTACCTCGCCGAGGCGTCGCGGCGTCTCGATCGGATCACCGAGCGCGTGCTCCGCGTGGGGGCGGCGCTTCCGATGCAGCCCTCCACCCTCGCGATGGCGAGGGAGCTGCGTGACGAGTTCGGCCTCAAGGGCCCCGACACGGTCGTGCTCGCAACCGTGCTGGAGAGCCTCGCCGAGAAGCGGGCGCCAGCGATCTTCATCAATCGGAACTCGAACGACTTCGACACGCGCGCCATTCGCGAGCGCCTCACACACCTCGCGTGTGATCTGGCGTTTTCGTTCCGCCGCGCGCATCAGCGCCTGCTCCACACGACCGCGGCCGCGGGGGGATAGAGCCCCGCTACCAGAACGAGCGCTCGGGCCGCGTGGTGGCGCCAGTGCCCTCGTAGCGGTAGCCCCAGCACCAGACGGTGCGGTCGCTGCGGAGCGCGCACGAGCGGGAGTAGCCGAGAAAGAGCGCCTCGACGTGATCGAGGCCCTGCACCTGCCGCGGTCGTCGCACGCAGCGCGTCGGGCCATTGATGCCGGGGCAGTCGTCGCTCTCCGCGAGGGGAACGCCCGCCTGTTCGTCGTCGTTGAGTCCCCAGCACCAGACGGTGCCGTCGGTGCGGATCGCGCAGGTGTGATAGTGCCCGCGCGCGACGCTTCGAACGCAGTCGAGGCCGACGTCTTGCGGTTGCGTCTCGTCGCCCGGAAACATCGCGTTGCCGTTGCCCACCTTGGCGTCGGCGTTGAGGCCCCAGCACCTCACGGTGAGGTCGGGCAGCGTCGCGCAGAGGTGCCCTCCGTGGCCTGGGGCGATCGCCCACGCGGGGTCGATGCGCGCGCCGAAGGGCCTCCACGACGCCTCCGGTACGAGCGTCCCGTCGGCGCGTCGCAGGATGACGTCGAGTCCGATGTCGATCAACTCGCGCACCTCCGCGCCATCGTCGACGCGGATCGGAGTCGCGACGCGGTCCCTGGTCAGACCCAGCACGAGCCCCCAGCACCAGACCGAGCCGTCACGCTCGATCACGCAAGTGCCGAAGGTACCGGTGACGAGCGAGGTCACGTCGTGGAGCCCCGGGACGAGCCCGGGCCGGCGGTCGCACGGCTGACCGCCCTCGCAGGAGGGGTTGCTGCTCGTCCTGCCGAGGAGCGCGTACGTGTTGTCGCCCCAGGAGCGCACCGTGCCGTCGTCGAGCACCGCGTAGGTCGCGCGGAACTGGTTCGTCACGATCTGGCGTACGCCGCGCAGGTCTGGGACAGCGATCGGACGGTCGAAGGCCGGCGTGGTGGTGCCGTTCCCGAGCTCGCCGTTGTAGTTCTGACCAGAACAGCGCACCGTGGTGTCGCGATACACCGCGCACTCGTGCGTGACGACTGCCGACATCGAGACGACGGTCGGCTCGGGCGTCGCAGGCGGCAGCGGCGGCGGCGCCATCGGGCAGCGCGCGACGGGCGTGGGCGGCGGTCGATCGCTCGCGCCGTCCACCGACACGTCGGCCCGCGTCGGCGCGTCGTCGCCCGCGTCGCCGCGCTCCGCGGTCACCGTGTCCGCCCCGCACGCGGTGACGCACGCCGCGACGACCGCCCCGAGAAGCGCCCTCACCATGCGCTCGATCGTCGCACGCTCCAGGGGGATTTCGCCATCCAGACGCTCCTGAACGCGAGCTGCGCGCGGCGCCTCGCGTTCGAGACGCTCCCGAAGGCGAGCTGCGCGCGAAACTGGCGTCCGTGAGCCTCTCGAGCGCGAAATGGCACGGTGATTTCGCTGGGTTAGGGCTTGGCCGAAAATAACTTTGCCAAATTTCGCAAATCCCCCTCTCCTGCCGGGGCGGCGCGTTGCATGGTATCG
>JBDHVF010000759.1:0-4352 GCA_039809605.1 Polyangiales bacterium
CCCGACGTGCCCCGCGGCTCCGGTGACGGCGACCTCCATAGGGTGCGAGACGCTACCCTCGCGGGGCCGCGGCTGTATAGCCGCGCGTTGGCCCTATCGCGCGCCCCACGCGGCTTGTATACCCACGGGCACCGCCATGCACAGCACCGTGCCCTTCTACCGCGGCTCGCTCTCGCTGCTCACCGACCTCTACCAGCTCACGATGGCCTACGGGTACTGGAAGACCGGCCACGAGCGGCGCGAGGCCGTGTTCCACCTGCACTTTCGCAAGCAGCCCTTCGGGGGCGGCTACGCCATCGCGTGCGGCCTCGGCGCGGCGGCCGACTGGCTCTCGTCGCTGCGCTTCACCGACGACGACGCGGCCTACCTCGCCACGCTCGTGGGCAACGACGACAAGCCCCTCTTCGAGCGGGCCTTTCTCGACCACCTGCGCGAGATGCGCTTCTCGTGCGACGTCGACGCGGTGCCCGAGGGCACGGCCGTCTTCGCGCAGGAGCCCCTCGTGCGCGTCAAGGGCCCGCTCATCCAGTGCCAGCTCGTCGAGACGGCGCTGCTCGACCTGGTGAACTTCCAGACGCTCATCGCCACCAAGGCCGCGCGCGTGTGCGCCGCGGCGCAGGGCGACCCCGTGCTCGAGTTCGGGCTGCGGCGCGCGCAGGGCATCGACGGCGGGCTCACGGCGAGCCGCGCGGCCTACGTGGGCGGCTGCGCGGCCACCTCCAACGTGCTCGCGGGCAGGCTCTTCGACATCCCCGTCAAGGGCACGCACGCGCACTCGTGGGTGATGTCCTTCGGCGACGAGCTCGAGTCGTTCCGCGCGTACGCGAGCGCGATGCCCAACAACTGCATCTTCCTGGTCGACACGTACGACACGCTCGAGGGCGTGCGCCGCGCGGTCACGGTCGGGCGCGAGCTGCGCGCGATGGGCCACGAGCTCGCGGGCGTGCGCCTCGACTCGGGCGACCTCGCGTACCTCTCCATCGAGGCGCGCAAGATCCTCGACGAGGGGGGCTTTCCCCACGCGGCGATCGTCGCTAGCAACGACCTCGACGAGCGGCTCATCGCGAGCCTCAAGACCCAGGGCGCCACCATCGGCGTGTGGGGCGTGGGCACCAAGCTCGCCACCGCGTACGACCAGCCCGCCCTCGGCGGCGTGTACAAGCTCGCGGCCGTGCGCGACCCCGGCGGCCCGTGGCAGTACCGCATCAAGCTCTCGGAGCAGGCGGCCAAGATCTCGACGCCCGGCGTGCAGCAGGTGAGGCGCTACACGCGCGACGGGCTCTTCGTCGCCGACATGATCTACGACGCGGCGGGCGAGGCCGCCACGCACACCATCGTCGACCCCTTCGACCCCACACGCCAGCGCAGCTTCGCCCCCGACACGCCGCACGAAGACCTGCTCGTGCCGGTGTTCCGCGACGGCGAGCGCGTCGGCGAGCTGCCCTCGGCCCGCGAGGCCCGCGCCCGCACCGCCGCGCAGGTCGCGTCGCTGCACGCGGGCATCCGTCGCTTCGAGAACCCGCACCAGTACCCCGTGGGGCTCGAGAAGAACCTCCACGACCTGCGCACGCGGCTCATCCTCGAGGCCCGCGGCCTCACGCACCCGACGGAGGCGTGACCGTGACCAGGCCCCTCTGGCAGCACACGGCCACCGAGCTCTCGGCGCTCCTCTCGCGCGGTGAGGTCTCGTCGCGCGAGGTCGTCGACGCGCACCTCGACCGCATCGACGCCGTCGACGGGCGCGTGCATGCGTTCACCGACGTGTTCCGCGTGCGGGCGCGCGCCGACGCCGACCGCTGCGACCGCGAGCGCGCGCAGGGCCACGCCCGCGGGCCCCTGCACGGCCTGCCCGTGAGCGTGAAGGAGTGCTTCGACCACGAGGGCCTCGCCACCACGCTGGGCATCCCCGCGTGGAGGGACCGCGTCGCGCCGCGCGACGCGGCGATGGTGACGCTCCTGCGCGAGGCGGGCGCGGTGATCCTCGGGCGCACCAACCTCTCGCAGACGATGCTCTTCACCGAGAGCCGCAACCCCATCTTCGGGCAGACGGCCAACCCCTTCAGCCTCGCGCACTCGCCCGGCGGATCGTCGGGCGGCGAGGCGGCGGCCGTCGCCGCGGGCATGTCTCCCCTCGGGCTCGGCACCGACATCGGCGGGAGCATCCGTACGCCCGCGCACGTCACGGGCGTCGCGGGGCTCAAGCCCACGCTCGACCGCCTGCCCGCGCGCGGCCAGCGCACGGCCCTCGCCGGTCAGGAGATCGTTCGCAGCATGTGCGGCCCCCTCGCGCGCACCACGGCGGACCTCTGGCTCTTCCTCCGCGCGCTCGACCCGCGGCGCATGACGGCGCTCGACGCGCGCGTCGCCCCGCTCGCGTGGGAGGAGCCCTCGTCGGTCGACGTCTCGAAGCTCCGCGTGGGCTACTACACCGACGACGGGCTCGTGGCGCCTTCGCGCGCGATCGTGCGCGCCGTCGAGCGCGCGCGTGACGTCCTCGAAGACCGCGGCGCGCGCGTGACCCCGTTCACTCCGCCCGACGTGGCTGGCGTGATCGGAGACTACCTCGCGGCCTTGAGCGCCGACGGCGCGCGCACGCTCGTGGCCGCCATCGAAGACCCTCGCGACCTCGACCCGGTGCTCGTACCCCTGTGGAAGATCGCGCAGCTCCCCGACGGCGCGCGCCGCGCGCTCGCGGCCGCTGCGGGCGCGGCGGGACAGGGGCGCACCGCGATGCTCCTGCGCGCGGTGGGTGAGAAGCGCGTGGCCGACGTGTGGAGGCTCACCGACCGCATCCGCGCCGCGCGCGCGACGCTGCTCGACGCGCTCGACGCGAGCGGGCTCGACGTGATCCTGTGCCCCGCGTTCGCGACGCCCGCGCTGCCGCACGGCATGTCGAAGAACTTCAGCCTCGCGTCGTCGACCTCGATGCTGTGGAACATCCATCAGCTCCCCGGCGGCGTGGTGCCCGTCACCCGCGTGCGCCCCGACGAGGCCCGCCGCGCGCCCTCTCGCGACCTCGTCGAGCGCCACGCCGCGAAGGTCGACGCGCAGAGCGCGGGCCTCCCCGTGGGCGTGCAGGTCGTGGCGCGCCCGTGGGCCGAGGCCACCGTGCTCGCGGCGATGAGCGCCGTCGAAGACGCGGTGAAGGGCGACGAGGGGTACCCCCACACGCCCGTCACGCCGGGGTAGAGTCCCCGCCGTGAAGCGCTCCGGTGCCCTGCTTCTCACGGCCTCCTTCGTCATCGGCTGCGGCTCGTCGCCGTCGCCCCCGCCCGCGCCCGACGCGCACGTCTCCGACGTGCTCGACGCGGCCGACGTGAGCGACGCGCGCGACGCGGCGCCGTCGAGCGACGCGACGTCACGGTGCGTCGACGGCGTGGCGCTGCCGTACCCCGACGCGCCGATGCAGGTGAGCGAGCCGGGGCCGCTGCCCGACCTGCGCTTCGAGACGGCCGACGGCGCGGTGTCGCTGCGCGACTGGTACGCGCCCTGCGCGGCGAGGCCGCGGTTGCTGGTGATCCGCACGCTCGCGGCGTGGTCGGGGCCGTCGCAGCACGCGGCGTCGCACACGGGGCGGCTGCTCGCGCACCCGCAGGCCGACCGCCTCGCGCTCGTCGACCTCGTGGCGCTCGGGCCCGACAACCTCCCCGCGGCGCGCGGCGACCTCGGGGCGTGGCGCATGCGTTACGACGCGCAGCCCGCGGCCCTCGCGGTCGACCCCGGCTACCGCTTCAAGACGCTCTACCTCAGCGTCGGGGAGCTGCCGCTGGTGACCCTCGTCGACACGCGCACGATGCGGGTGGCGCGGGTGCTCACGCGCCCGTCGAGCGCCGACCTCTCGCTCGCGATCACCGAGGCGCTGGCCGAGGTCGACGGCCTCCCGCGGCCGCCGCTGCCCCCGCGCGAGGCGCTCGTCGACGGGCGCTTCACCGCCGACGAGTGGGAGATGATCCAGGCCATGGGCCCGCTCCCCGCGGCGCCTCCGCGCGACCCGACGAACCGCGTGGCCGACGACCCGAATGCAGCACGGCTCGGTGAAGCGCTCTTCAACGACACGGGCCTCTCGTCGACGGGTGCGGTGTCGTGCGCGACGTGCCACGCGGCGCCGTCGCTCTTCACCGACGGACGCCCTCAGGGCATGGGCGTCGCCCGCGGCGACCGCAACACGCCGACGGTGCTCGCGGCGCCGCACCTGCGCTGGGCCTTCTGGGACGGCCGCGTGGATACCCTCTGGGCGCAGGCCCTGGGGCCCGTCGAGAACCCGCTCGAGATGGCCTCGACGCGCCTCGCCGTCGCGCACCGCATCGCCGAGCGCCACGCCGACGCCTACGCCATGGTCTTCGGCACGCTAC
>JBDHVF010000760.1:0-4349 GCA_039809605.1 Polyangiales bacterium
ACGAGAGCCTCTCCGTCTGGAGAGCGCCTCCGGAGGCCACGGGGATCGAGCCCGCGATCGCGATGCTCGAGCGGGCGTCTGGGGAGGTCCTGTCTCTGACGAAATCCCCTGTGATTTCCGATGGAGCGGGCGACCGGGATCGAACCGGCGACGTTCAGCTTGGGAATGGGATCAGGACCCGTTCCCAGGCGTTCCGAGAGCCTGATTTTCAGCGGAAATGCGTTCCCAGGGCGTCGCCGGAAGTCCAGCCCGTTTCGCCCGCGGGGTGTGAAGAGGGGTGTGAAGAATCGTTGCGGCGGATCACGCTCGCGGCCGTTCCGCGAGTCGCTCTCACCGCACCATCGGCGCGCTGGAGGCCGCTCGGCGCGCGGTGGTAGGCTGCGCCCAGCCCGCGGAGCTTTCGATGACGCTACGACCGCCGCAACACCTGGACGAGCACCGCGCCGCGTTCGTGCGCGAGGTGCCGCGCGGCGCTCAGGTCTGGGAAGCGCTGTCGCGGATCGGCAGAGCCGTGACCCATGCGGCCCGCGCGCAGGGCGACCGCGCAGCGGGCGTCTGGCTCCTGCACCTGAGTCTCTCGGACGCGCTCCGCCTTCGGTTCGACCTCGCGCCCGCGCTGCTCGTCTGCGTCTCGCCGGGGGAGGGGGTGAGCGCCGAGGCGATCGATCAAGTAGAGGCGGAGCTCACGAGGGCGCGTGATCTCGACCGGGCCGTCGTGCTCGTTTTGTCGATGGGCAAGGAGGTCGAGCGTCACCTTGCGCCCGTGCTGCCCGGCGAGCGGACCTACCTCTTCGTCGAGTTCGATGATCTGCTGGCTGCGTCGGACCCGCAGCGCTGGGCGGTCGATCGTCTAGCCCGCGAACTGAGCGCGGCGCGCCCCTTCACGCCGGGCGCTCCCGTGGCCGACGCGCAGTTCTTCGGGCGACGCACCGAGCTCCAGGCGCTCGAACATCGGCTCTTCCAGAAGAGCACTCCGGTGGCGCTCGTGGGTCTGCGCAAGGTCGGCAAGACCTCGCTGCTCCAGCGCCTCCGTCGCGAGGCCGAGGAAGATGCCGACGAGCACGGTCCCTCCGTTCTCGTCGTGCACTGCGACGTCCAGGCGGTGCCTTTCAGCCGTCGCAACCTCGACGGGCTGCTTCGTGCCCTCTGGAGGTCTGCGTGCGCGTTGGCGGGGCGCTGGCCGTCGCTCGCCTCGGCCGACCCTTCGCTCACGCGCGGCTCCGTCGATGACGCGGACCTGGCACGCGTCGCCACCGATGCGCTCGAAGGGCTGGTGACGTGGTGCGAGTCGCGAGGGCGCAAGCTCGTGGTGGCGCTCGACGAGTACGAGCGTCTCCTGGACGGTCGCTCGGTGCCCGTGGACGACGGCCTCGACCTGCTCGACTTTCTGCGGGGCCTCAACCAGCAGCACCCGAAGGCGTTCAACTTCGTCTTCGCGGGGCTCAGCCGCCGCCTCGCGAACGCCCACCGATTCGGCGGACGCCAGAACCCGCTCTTCGCCGCGCACCATCCGTTCCCGCTCGCGGGCCTCGCGCGCGAGGAGGTCGAGGGGATGGTGCGCACGCTCGGACATCGCGCGTCGCTTGAGTTTCATGTCCTGGCGATCGAGCGGATCGCCGACGAGTCAGGCGGGCACCCGTTCCTCGCGCGCACGCTCGCGGACCTGATCGACCAGCGGAGCCCGAGGTCGAGGTCACGCGTGGTGCCCGTGGGCGTCGACGCGGTCGACGCGGTGCTCCCGACGTTCGAGTCCGAGGTCGAGTTCGTCATGCGCGAGGTCGCCGACGCGGTGCAGGAGCTCGGGGGACCTGGGAGCCTCACAGCGGTCGTCGACGCGCTGGAGGGCGATGCGCGATCGCACCTGGCATCGGGCTTCGCGGACGACCTGCGACGGTACGGTCTGCTCGAAGGCGAAGGCGCGCGGGCGAGGATCGGCGTGTTCGCGCGATGGCTGCATCGCAACGTGTCGCCATCGCCGCGGGCGGCCCATGGCTGAGCGCGAGAACCCCTACCAGGCCGATCTGCCCGCGGGCCGCTGGTTCGTCGGTCGCGCGCAGGAGCTCGACGAAGCGGAGCAGGCCGCGCGCACGGGGCGGCACGCGCTTCGGGCGTTCATGGGTGGGCGCGGCATGGGCAAGAGCTCGCTGCTGGGCGCCATCGCGAGGCGCATCGATGCCTTCGACGAGCTCGCGATCGTCCGCGTGGACCGGCCGTCGCGGGATCCCGCGGCGCTCGCGCAGGTGCTCTGCGCGAAGCTCGGCGTCGACGGCGTGGGTGGCGACATCACCGCGGTGTTGAGCGAAGCGTTGATGCGCCCCGGCGCGCCGCGCCTGGTGGTGCTGATCGACGAGGTCGAGGTGCTGCTCGACACCCAGGCGGGCCAGGACTTCATCGAGAACCTGCGCACCGTCTACGAGCACGCCCCCAGGCGGCTGGCGGTGTTCCTCTTCGGCGGCGTGCGCTTGCGGGTACTTCTCACGGGCGGGGCGTCGCCGTTCCTACGCACCGCGAGGTTCCATGCGCTGCGCGGCTTCGACTTCGTCGAGACGGGGCGGCTGATGCGAGAGCCGCTGGCGCTCGAGGTCGACGACGCGATCGTGGACCTCGTCTGGCAGCACACCAACGGGCACCCGCTGCTGGTCCAGCGCGTGATGGAGCGCGCGACCGACCGCGCATTCCGCGAGGGAGTGGCCATGTCCGAGCACATCCGTACGGCGCTCGGCGAGTTGGAGTCCGACGGCGTGCTCTTCTCGGTGTGGTGGGACAACCTCACGGCGGAGGGCCAGCGGGTGTTCCGCGCGCTGGTCCGGCAGTCGGCACCCGTGGCCGACGCGGAGGCTGCGCGCCGGCTCGGCGATCGCCCCTTCGAGTGGATCGAGGTGCTCGAGAGCACCGGCGTCGCCCGCCGCATCGAGGGCGCGACCGCTCCGCGTGGGGAGCTGTTCCGCCAGTGGTTCCTGCTCAACTTCGCGGACGAGACGCGAGGGGAGAGCCCTGTCGCCGACGGGCTCCCGCGGAGCGACCGGTGGGGCGCGACGGATTTCGAGCGCGAGGTCGTCGCCGCGGTCGCGCGCTGGGTCCGCGACACCCTCGAGCATCCCGCATACGCGATCCGCGCTCGCTCGGGCAGGAAGGGCAACGAGCTGCTCCAGGAGGAGGACTACTACCAGATCTCGCTGCTCCAGGCGCTCCGCCAGCATGACTGGCGCGTCGAAGCCGAGAGCCTCTCCGGGGGCAGGAAGCAGCGCGCCGACCTCAAGGTGCGCTCGCGCGACGACCAGCGCGCGTGCGGCGAGGTCAAGCGGTGGGCGGGTGACCCCAGGGAGTACAAGGCGCTGGTGACCCAGGTGCTCTCGTACGCGATGCCCACCGACGCGTTCGCCTTCACCGTGATGGTCGACCGCAGCGCTCGGCCGCTCGCGCCGGCGTACGCACGGGAGTGCATCCCGGCGGGCTCCGCGCGGCTGTGGCCGGCCGAGGCCGCGCCCGAGGCCGTGCGAGTCCCCGCGCTGGTGACCGAGCACGAGCGCGCCGGCGCGCCGCCGATCCGGGTGTACCACTTCCTGCTACAGCTCCCCGCGGACCAGGAGGCCGAGCCCTGAGGTCGGGCAGATGGAGGTTCCGCGAGGCGAGAGGCAGATGGTTCGTGACCGAACCAGATGAGCGCCGAAGTCACGATGACGTGCGCCATGGCTCGGATCATCCAGGAGCGCATGGCATACGAGCAGATCATTCGGTGCCGGACGATCGACCTCTCCGGCGCTCACTCGCGAGGTCGCAGGGCAGGCACCTGCGCACGGAGTCGGCGTGCACGCTTCGCTCGACGACGGCGCCGCGCCCGGTGGTACAACCGTGCCCCTCGACCGACGGCGACGGAGGGACCTCATGGAGACGCAACCGCACACTGACACGACCGCCGGCGCGTGGCTCGAGCGGCACCAGGAGACGGGCGCCACGACCGATGAGGCACTGGCGTTTTTCGACCGGCTCCCCGCGATGGGCCTCGACGACATGCGCGGCCACTGGCGCGGCTCGGGGCTGCACACCGGGCACCCGCTCGACGGACTGCTCGAAGCCTTCGGCTGGTACGGCAAGCAGTTCGACGGGCCCGAGTCCGTGCACCCGCTGCTGTTCAAGACGCGCGGCGGGGTGGCCGACGTGAACCCGCGCTTCATGCCCGTGGGGCTCATGACGAAGCTGCCGGCCCGCTACGCGCGCCCGCTGGGTCCGGTGTTCTCGGCGGTCCTCGGCCTGCTGCGCACGCGCGAGCCCGCGTGTCAATGGCCAACTGAAACTGACCCACCTTGGCCACGAGAAAGTGACCCACCCGTGGGGGTGTTGAGCACCAC
>JBDHVF010000761.1:0-4345 GCA_039809605.1 Polyangiales bacterium
GGGCCTCGCCGCGTTCTGTCGCCGCGCCCGCCCGCGCCGGGGTGTCTCGCGCAAAGGGTGATAGGCTCGGCCGCGTGTCCGAGCTCGACGCACCCGCGACGCCCGCGCCCCCCCGGCACATCTTCCGCTGGGACCTCGACAAGACGTACCTGCACACCGAGTTCGACACGATCATCGACCTCGTGCGCACGGCGGTCGAGAAGCCCGAGGGCAAGCGCACGGTGCCCGGCGCCGCGGCGCTGATCCGCGAGCTGCGCGCGTCGGTGCCGTCGACGGTCACCATCGTGTCGGGCAGCCCCGAGCAGATGCGCAACGCGCTCGAGGCCAAGCTCCGCCTCGACGGGGTGCAGTGGGACGAGTTCGTGCTCAAGCCCTCGCTCCGGAACATCCTTCGGTTCCGGTTCCGCGCGCTGCGCGACCAGGTGGGCTACAAGCTCCCGGCGCTGCTCGCGGCGCGGGTGCGCGCGCCGGCCGACGTGCCCGAGACCCTCTTCGGCGACGACGCCGAGGCCGACGCGCTCGTCTACTCGCTCTACGCCGACATCCTCGGCGACCGCATCAACGACAAGATGCTCACCGCGGTGATGGAGCACGCCCGCTCGTACCCCGACGCGATCTCCGAGACCATCCGCCTCGCGAACGAGGTCGAGCGCACCGACCCCGTGCGGCGGATCTTCATCCACCTCGATCGCAAGAGCGACCCGGGGTTCTTCGCGCGCTACGGCGCGCGCGTGGTGCCGGTGTTCAACTACTTCCAGGCCGCGCTGGTGCTGGCGGGCGACGGCGTGCTGCCGCCCCTCTCGGCCGTGCGCGTCGCGGCCGTGCTGCTCATCGAAGGGGGCTTCACGGTCGAAGACCTGGGGCGCTCGGCCGACGACATCGTCGCGCGCGGGCACACCACCGCGGCCGCGATCGCCCCCGTGGCCGCCGCCGCGCGCGCGGTCGACGGGCCCTTTCCCCTCGACGCAGACACCCGCGCCGCGCTCGCCGGCGCGATCGCCTCGGCGCGCGCCGAGCCCGTCGAGCGAGAGCCCGTCGCCATCGACTACCTCGCCGCCCTGAGCGACGACCGTGCGCGCTGGGAGGCCGCCCGCAAGGAGGCGAAGACCGCCCCGCGGCGCAAGCCTCCGCGCAAGCCTCCGAGCGAGCCCTGACCGAGCGGCGCTTCCCCCCATGACTCGCTCGGATGGACGGACCCGCCCGCGGTCCTTACACTGGCCGCATGCCGCGGCTTTCTACGCTCCCGCTCCTCCTCGCGCTCGGCGCGGCGCTCCACGGCTGCGGTTCGAAGACGGGCCTGCTCGTGCCCGACGTGCCCGCCGACCAGCCCGACGTGGCCGACGTGCCGATGCGCCCGCCGGTGCTCTGCGTCGACGAGCAGCCCGACGCGGGCGCGGTGCGCGTGAACCTCGAGACCCGCCCCCAGCTCTCGGTGGCCGACGTGCTCTTTCTCATCGACCGCACCGGCTCGATGGACGGCGAGATCGACAACATCAAGGCCAACCTCCAGAACACCATCGTGCCGCAGATCGCGGCCACCATCGGCGACATCCAGTTCGGCGTCGCCACGTACGCAGACTTCCCGCTCACCCCCTACGGCGACCGCACCGACGTGCCCTTCACGCTCGTGTCGCCCGTCGACCGCAGCGTGTCGAACGTGCAGGGCGCGGTGAACAGCGTCGTCGCCACGGGCGGCGGAGACAACCCCGAGGCGATGGTCGAGGCGCTCTACCAGGTCGCCACGGGCGCGGGCTACGCGCCGTGGATCTCCGCGCGCTCGCCCTGCGCCGCGCCCAACCGCCGGGGCTACGCGTGCTTCCGCCGCGACGCGCTGCCGGTGATCATCCTCATCGCCGACGCGCCCTCGCACAACGGCCCGCTCGTCGGCGCGCAGGCGCGCAACGCCTACGACGAGCGCACCTTCCTCAACCCCCCGGCGTGCCCGCCGTCGATCCCGAGCTGCCGCGCCGCGCGCGCGCCGCACAGCTACGCCGAGGCCGTCGACGCGCTGCGCGACCTCAACGCCCGGGTCATCGGCATCAACTCGGGCACGGGCGTGCTCTCGGGCGTCGACGACCTCCGGCAGCTCGCCACCGACACGTCGACGGTCACCTCCGCGGGCTCGCCGCTGGTGATCAACATCCGCTCCGACGGCGCCGACCTCGACTCGCGCGTCGTCTCCGCGGTGCAGACCTTCACCCGCCAGGTGCGCTTCAACGCCTCGGCGCGCGTGCTCGACCTCGACCCGATGAACCCCGCGACCCGCCTCGTGCGCGCGGTGCACCCCGTGTCGGCCTCGCCCGCCGCGTCGGTGCAGCGCTTCGACGACACGACCTTCTACGGAGTCATCCCCGGCACGCGGCTGACCTTCGCGCTCGAGCTCGTCACGCCGCTGCCGCGCACGCGCGAGACGCTGCGCGTGCCCGCGCGGGTGCAGTTCCTCGGCGACGGCCGCGCGAACCTGGGCTACCGCGACGTCGAGCTGGTGATCCCCGCGATCGACGAGTTCTGCGACCAGGGCGACGGCGGCGCCGCCCTCGACGCCTCGCTCGACTGACGGTCACTTCATCAGCGCCCTCGCGGCGATCACCAGCCCCAGCGCGAACACCGCGCACGACGACGCGACGGGCAGCACGCGAAAGAGCCTCCCCTCGGTCGACAGCCGTTCGAAGCGCCGCCGCGCCATCACGAACGCGAGGCCGATGCCCGTGAGCACCGCGGCCAGGCCCAGCGAGAACGCCACGAGCAACGCGAGCCCGAACGCGACGCGGTGCATGCCGATCGCCGCGAGCAGCACCACGAGCGCGCCGGGGCACGGCACCATGCCCCCGCTCACCCCCAGCGCGATGAGCCCGCGCGTGGTGACCTCCTCGGGCGGCGCGTGCGAGTGCCCGTGGTCGTGGTCGTGTGAGTGGTCGTGGTCGTGCGCGTGGTCGTGCGCGTGGTGATGGTCGGGCTCGCCGCGCATGCGCCGCACGCGCGCGGGGAGCTGCGACAGCGCGATGCCCGCCACCAGCGCGCCCGACGCGAGCTCGAGCGCGCGCAAGAGCTTGTCGGAGCCCACGTACTGCTCGATCACCAGCGCGAGCGCGCCCATGAGGAACACCGACGCGGTGTGCGCGACGGTCACCGACGCGCCGAGCACGAGCGCGTGGCGGGGGCGACCGCGCGCGCCCACGAGCCACGCGCCCACGAGGGTCTTGCCGTGGCCCGGCGAGAGCGCGTGCCCGGCGCCGAGCGCGAAGGCCAGGCCCAGCGCGAACAGCACGAACCACGGCGAGCGCTGCGGCTCTCGAAGCAGCCTCACGAGCCGCGCGCCCTCGGAGCCCCCCTCGGCGCGGCGCCCCCGCGCGAGCCCTCGCCACGCGCCCGGCGCATCCGCGACGCTCGCGCGGTCGAAGACGAAGGTCGCGTCGTCGACGCGCGGAGGGCGCACGCGCAGCGAGCCGGGGTCCGTCGGGTCCGTCGGGTACGCGAGGCCCGCGCCGGCGCGCGGCCCCGCGGGCAAGGTCGACGACACCACGCGCCCCGCGGGCGAGCTCTCGACCGCGAGCTCGCGCCACCCGCCGCGGTCGGCGAGGTAGGTGTCCCGCAGGTGCACCGTGCACCGCGGGCCCGTGCCCTCGGGCAGGGGCGCGCGGAACTCCACGGCCACGCGCAGCGTCGAGAGCCCGTTCTGCCCCGGAGGCGCCTCGAGGCCGTGAAACACCTCGCGCAGCGCGAGCCGCCGGCCGTCGACCGTCACGTCGAGCGACGGCAGCACCCTCGCCACGAACCCGCTCGCGTAGCGGTCGCGCTCCGCGGACGTCACCGCCCCGTCGTGGTCGGCGTCGAGCGACTCGATCTCCGCCCACGCGGGAAGCTCCGCGTAGTCGACGAGGTAGTCGACCTCCAGCTCCCGCGCGTGGAGCTTCACCCCCGCGTAACGATTGACGGAAGAGAGGCCCAGCGGGTGCGCGTGCGCAACACCGTTCACAGCGGTGAGGAGCACGAAGAACGAAGCTATGGAGAGTCCTGTCTTCGACGGCATCGTCGAGGCTCGTCGTACCACGAGAGAGCTGCGTCGAACCGTGGACGCGGCGACACCGAGTGTGGAAGCATCATCGGCACCGTGGACCCACAACGTTACGTCGTACCGCTCTCGGCACCTCCCGAAACGCCGGCCCGTGACGACCGTCGGTCGGGCCTCGCGCCCGCGGCGAGCGGCTCCGACGAGCTCGACACGATCGCGGTGGCGCTGGCCGCGGCCGCGAGCGCCGCGACCGATCGCATCGCGTCGGCCGCGCGCGCGATCAGGCCCGGCGAGCGCGTCGACGCCGCGACGCTGGCCGCGCTGCTCGGCGAC
>JBDHVF010000762.1:0-4343 GCA_039809605.1 Polyangiales bacterium
ACGACGACCGCGCGAACGCCGCTGTGCCCGCGCGCGAGCGAGCATGCCCGCAGGAACATCGCGCAGCGGACGATCTCGCGGGGAGCCGCCGGCCCGACACCGCTCGCGTGGGAGCGAATCAGGTTGACCTGGAGCGCTTCGGTCCCCTCGGGTCCGACCTCCAACTTCACGTTGTGGCCGAAGCCGCGGTTGAAGCCGTAGGCGGGCTCGTGGGTGTCGTTCACGAAGGCGACGATCTGCGCCCTCCGCTCGTCGAGCAACGCCGCCGTCTCGTCGGCGAGCTCGACCGCGACACCACCTTCGCCCACGCGGAGCACATGCTGAATGCTCACCTCCATATTGTGGGTGAGTCTGAGCGTTTCCCTGGCCATCATCGCCTCGCATCGAAAAGAGGGTGAGGCGGGACGGTATCCGCATCTCCTCCCCCGTGCAAGGCCACCTTACCCAGGCCGCGACCGACGCGGCGATCCGAGGGCCTACTTAACCTGCACCGAGAACTCAGCAGCCACCTGGATCTCACGCCCACGGCGGATCACGTAGTGGCCGCAGAGCGAGTCGCGCAGGTCGGACGCCAGGTCCTCAAGCGGGGTCACGCGGACCGCCGGGAGTACCACAGCCGCAAGCTCGCGCAACGTGGCCAACACGCCAGCCTCGCAGGGGCCCGACGCGCGGAAACTTTCGAGTTCGGCGAGTGCCCAAGCGTCGACGGCGAAGAACCGAATCGCCGTAAGATCGCTCCCCTCGTAGATCGAAACACGCACGGTCACGGAATCAGCCATCTCCCCTCCGATCGATGCGGCGCAGCAGGAGGCGAAACCCCTCGACGGCTTCGGAGCGCTCCCCAAAGATGAAGTCGGCGCGCGTCGCGGCCACATCACGTACCTCCGCCTGCCGGAGACGATCGACAACGGCGTGGAGGCGCGCGGCGGGGCAGCGCATCGCGACCTCGACACGGTCACTGACCGCCTCGTCGCCACGCTCGGTCGCGGGGGCGATGCCGGAACGCGAGAGCACCTCGCAGCGGTGACGGACGCGCAATTCGGTCTCGGCGGCGTCGAACTTGGACGACCGCGCCACGAACCGGAGCGTGTACGCCGTCTGGGCGCGCAGGCGCGCCTCGATCAGGTCGACGAATTGAGCCAGCGTGGCAAGCGCCCCATCGCTCCAGAGCTCGGCACGGAGGGCTGTCAGTACGCTGGCCTGGGAGGAGAGCACGGTCCCCCGGAGGACGGGCTTGAGGTGGTTCTGGGCCAGTGTCGCGCCCGTGGACGCAAGGTCCACGATGATGTCCGCGGTCCCGGTGGCCGGCGCACCCTCCGTCGCCCCGAGGGAACGAACCACGACGAAGTCCGTGATGCCGTGCCCCGTGAGGAAGGCACGCGTGAGACGCGGATACTTCGTCGCGACCCGCAAGCTCCTCCCCTGCGTCTGCGGCAGTAGGAGCGCGACCTCCTCGAGGTCCTCGATCGTCGCCACGTCGATCCAGGCACGCGGCACCGCGACGACCAGGTCGGCGTGCCCGTAGCCGAGTTCGCGGAGCAGCAGGTGGGTGGCCCCGGAGTCGTTCCCGTGCTCCCGAAACAGATCCTCGCCGGTGATGCCGACGTGAACGCCGCCTTGCGCGATACGCAACGGGATCTCGTCCGCGCGGAGGAACACCACGCGCATCCCCTCGACGCCTCGGAGCCGGGCGGTGTACTCCCGGCGGTTGCCCGCGGCCTGGACGCGCATCCCGCAGAGGTCGAGGAACTGGAGCGTGCGCTCGTGCAGCTCTCCCTTGCTCGGGAGGGCGAGGGCGATGTCATCGGCGTCGGCCCGCGCCATCGTCAGCCATCCCCCCGCTTCCGGGTTGCGCGGACGAACGACGCCAGCTGGTCGAGGGCCACATCGGTCTGCTCGCGCGTCGCCAGATCCTTGATGCGAGCGCTGCCTCGCCGGGCCTCGTCGCCCCCGATGAACACCGCGTAGGGGACGCCCTCACGCGCCAGTTGGCGCACCACGGCCTTCGGTCGGCCGGAGTGATCCATGCGAGCCCGCCAGCCCGCTTCGTGGAGGGCGCGTACCACGCGGACGGCGAACGCCGCGCAGGCATCATCGAGCGCCACGACGACGGCCTCGACGGGCGAGGGCGCGTGGTCGGGCGGGCGATCCAACGCGAGCAGCAGCCGGTCGAATCCGAACGCAAAACCGACCGCCGGCACCGCGCCCGGCGTGCCGAGGTGCTCCAACAGCCGATCGTAGCGACCGCCCCCGCAGAGCTGGCTGTTCGTTCCCAGGCGGCTCTGGTGGAACTCGAAGACGAAGCCGGACTGGTACGCGACGCCTCGCTGGAGGCCGAACTCCACGACGACCGCATCGCGGGGTACGTCATACTGGGCAAGGATCTCCAGGCGACGCTCGAACCGGTCCGCGGCCGCGCCGAGCTCGACGCCCACCCGGGCCGCGAGTTCCCGCGCGGCGCGTAGGCACTCCGTGGGGCTGCCGCGGAGCGCGACGAACGCCCGGATGAGCGCCCCGATCTCTGGCGGAAGCTGCGCGCCCGCGGAGTCCGCGGCACGCGCCACGAGCCGGGCCGCGATCTCGCGCACGGTTCGCCCGCCGACGTGACGCACGTCAGCGAGGGCGAGAAGATCCTCGATCACCACCTGACTACGGCCGGGCCCGAGGAGCGCGAGCGCCTCCGTGAGGTCGGCGCCAAGGGGCGCTTTTGCCGCCGCCCCCTGATCCATCGCAGCCTGCAACGCGCGCAACATCTGCTGTGGGCTGGCCACGAAGCGCAAGAGCCGCGACCGGACGCGATCGCCGATGGGCAACCCCGCGATCAGGGCACTGAGCAGCCCCTGATCGTTCAGCACCAGCACCGCGTCGTCGATGCCGCACGCCCGCAGTCCCTGCGCCGCCAGCCCGACGGCCTCAGCGTCCGCGGCTTCCCCCGCGGCGCCGACGAGCGCCGCGCCGAGTTGCTGAAACTGCTGGGAACGGCCGCCGTCTTCGGGCTCGACGCGGAAGGCGGGTCCCTCAAACCAGATCCGAGATTCCCCCTGGAGGGGCCCCGCCCGAACCAGCGCCTGACAGGCCGGGATCGCGAGGTCCGGGCGCAGACAGATCTCGACCTCTCCAGGAGCCTCGAGCGTGAACATGTGCCGCCGCGTCTCCTCACCGGCCCGTTCCAGGAAGACGCTTGCGGGGTTCAGGATGGGAGGATCGACCCTGCGGTATCCCGATGCTGCAAAGGCACTGACAACGGCCTCACGAACCGCGCCCGGCGTCTCGGCGCCGTGACGCCGCTGGTTGCGATCTGCACAGGTGTCAGCAGTCGGTGAGGTCGTTCGCAGGCTCACGAAAGATACGAGGAGTCGTGAAATATTTTAGACAGGGCGGAAAACCGGTGGGTACGATGGGACTTGAACCCATAACACCTGGAACCACAATCCAGTGCGCTATCCAATTGCGCCACGTACCCGAAGGCCCGACTTGCGACGGGCGAGGACTCTATATGACCGCGTGGGGCCGTCAAGTCCCAGCGAGCATCCCGCGGACGGTCGCCACGAATTCGGTGCGGGGCACCGTGACCTGCTTCCGAGCGCGCATGTCCTTCACGCTCACCGTGCTGGACTTCCGCTCGTTGTCGCCGAGGAGCACGAGCACCGGGATCTCCTTGGCAGCGCCGTAGGCGAGCTGTTCCTTGAAGTTGGTCTCCTCTCCGACCCACATCACGGTCCGGACCCCGGCGTCCCGCAGCTCCGACGCGAGCGTCAGGTAGTCGTTGACGTGTCCCTGATCCATGACCGTGACGAGCGCCTGCACCATGGTCGGCGCGGGCGTGATCCGGCCGAGTTTGGTGAGCGCCGCGAACAGGCGGTCGACGCCGACGGACGCCCCGGTGCAAGGGATCGAGCCGTCCATGAAGCGGTTCACGAGGTCGTCGTAGCGGCCGCCGGAGAACACGCTGCCGATCTCCGGGAGGTCGAGCAGGTAGGTCTCGAAGACCGGACCGGTGTAGTACGCGAGGCCGCGCGCGACCGAAAGGTCGAGACCCCAGCACGCCTCCGGAACGCGCATCGCACGGAGCGCGTCCGTGATCTGACGGAGCTCGCGCAGACCGTCCTGGGCGACCGGCACCCCCGAGAACAGTTCGCTCGCTCCACCGAGGAGTTCGTCGGTCGTGCCACGCAGATCCAGGAACGCCCCGATGCGATCCGCGACGGCCGTCGGGAGGCCGAGACCGTAGCCCGACTCCTGGAGGTCAGCTCCCTCCTCGAGCTCCCCGCCATCGTCCGCAGCGCGGGCCTTGGTCAGCTCGCGCAGGACCGCGTCGCGACCGATCTTGGGGAGCTTGTCGA
>JBDHVF010000763.1:0-4341 GCA_039809605.1 Polyangiales bacterium
CGTCGCGGTGCGATACGGCGACAGCGCCGTGGAGGTCTTCGCGGTCGACCGCGCGCCCGGCCGCGACGCGGGCGTCGCCGTGGCCTCCTGGCGAGCGGGGCCAGGGGCATGAGAGGCTCCCCGCGATGCGGCGCCACGATCACACCCTCGTCCTCGTCTGCGCGTTGTCGCTCGCCGCCGGGTGCGCTCGAAGCTCCGAGAGCTGGTGCCGTCAGGCCGTCGAGGAGCGCACGCGCAACAGCCCCACGCACACCTTCCCGGCGGAGGCGTTCATGCGCGCCTGCCGACAGCTCCCGCCGGCGCACGCGCAGTGCACGGTGCCCTCGTACTCGGGCAGCTACGCCGTGCAGAGCGAGCGCGGGTGCACCGAGGCGTACCGCAACCCGCTCTTTCCGCGCGACCTGATCCTCGCCAACTAGCGCGGGGCCCGACGCGCCGGGGGGAAGCCGTGTGCACGCAGACCGACAGGCCCCCTGTCGGTGCGACCGCAGACGCCGCCCTGCGGTGCTACCGCGACGCCCTCGCCATGACCTCACCGATCACGTCACGCGCGCTCATCGACGCGCTCTGCTCCGACGCGTGCGCGGGGCGCCGCACTGGTACCCCCGGCAACGCCCTCGCCCGGCGTCACGTCGTCGAGGCGCTCCGCGCGCGCGGCCTCGACCCCGTCGAGCAGCGCGTCCCGCGGTGCGCCGGCACCAACGTGCTCGCGACGATCCCTGGCGACCTGGACCGCTGGGTGCTCGTGGGCGCCCACTACGACCACCTCGGCGCGCGTCCGGTTCCTGCGCGACGGGCGCGACGACCGCTCGACGCTCGAGAGCATGCTCGCGCTCCTCCGGCCGCTCGCCGCGCTCACGCCGCTCGCGGCGCAGGGCGTCCGTCAGGCCGAGGCGCTGCTCACGCGCTGCGACGCCGCGGGACGTCTCGGAGCGGACGAGCGCGACGCCGCGCACGCCCTCGTCGGCGCCATCGAGCAGGCCCTCGCGTAGGCCGCGCTCCCCTTGACCGCCCCGCGCGACGCCGCCAACGTCACGGCCGTGCGTCTCGTCGCGATCGTCGCCGTCGCGCTCTGCTCGGGCTGCTCGTGGCTCGCGCGCTCGCCGGCCCCGCCCCCCACCGGCGGCGCGTGGTCGTACATGAACGCCGCCCCGCAGGGCGAGCTCCCGCCGCCGCACATCGTGGCCGCGGCGCGCGAGAACCTCTCGACCTCGCCGGGCGCTCCCGCGTGCGTCGAGCCCTTCGCGACGGGGCCGTCGGCCCGGCAGCGCTGCGCGTCGATCCCCACGGGCACCCACCGCGTGTCGTGCCGCGCCGAATGCGTGCGGCGCCACCTCCCCGACGAGGCCTCGCAGGCCCGCGTGGGCGGGCTCGTCGCCGTGCGCTACACCCTCACGGCGAGCGGGCGCTTCGAAGACACCACGACGCTGCACGACCCCGGCTGCGGCCTCGGTCGCGCCGCCCCCGACGCGCTGCGCGCGTGCTGCGAGGTCGAGCCCGAGGGCGTGACCCCGTCTGGGCTCGCGGGCGTCGAGGGCTGCCACGTGATCGAGTTCACCAGCGCCGAGTAGCGTCACTCGCGCCCCGGGGCGTCGCCGCGCGGAGGCGGAGTCGAGCGTGACGGCGTCGGGCAGCGAGTCGTCGTCGGGCCGCGCGGGGGGGCTCTGCACGGAGCGAGTGTCGCGGGTCGCGAGGGCGAAACCAACGAGCTTCGCCGCCCCGCGCTCGCCCGTCAGGCCGCGGCCCGCTCGCCCGGCGCGCGCCTGCGCTGGCGCGCGAGGCCCTTCGCCGAGGCGAGCGAGAGGCCCGCGTCGATGCGCTGGGGCTCGAGGCCGAGCTCCGCGAGCATGCGCGCGTCCCAGGCTTCGATCGGGTCGAGGCCCGCGACGTAGCGCCGCGAGGGGTTGGCGATGGGCGCGCGGATGCTCAGCACCTCGGGCGCCGACGTGACGATGGCCGACCGGTAGCGCGGCGCGTCGCTCAGCGGGAGCTTGTCGCGCAGGTGGCGCGCGACGTTGCGCAGGCTCCCGAGCTCCTTGCAGAGCCGGGTGAAGTGCTCGACCACCTCCGACGGGTCGAGGCGCTTCGGGCGGTGACAGAGCGTGTAGCCGTCGTAGTCGCGGATGGTGGTGTTCGGCAGGAGCCGCCCCTCGGCGGCCACCTGCGCGAAGAAGGGCGTCTCGGGGTACGGGCACACGATGCCGAGAAAGGTCACGGTGCCGTACCTCACCTCGTCGAGGTACTCGGGCACGCGCGCGAGGTACTCGTTGGTGTCTCCGTCGGCGCCCACGAGCAGGCCGAACGACACCAGGATGCCGTGCGAGTACGCGCGGCGCAGCACCTCGCGCACGCCCGCGAGCTTGTTCTGGCCCTTGTTCATGCCCGCGAGCGAGTCGGGGTTGAGCGACTCGAGGCCCGTGTACACGTAGCGGCAGCCCGCGCGCGCCATGAGCTTCACGAGCTCCTCGTCTTCGAGCACGTTCCACGTGAGCGCGCAGCCCCAGTGCTTCTTGAGCGGCACGAGCGCCTCGCACAGCTCGCGCAGGTAGCGCGGCGAGCCGCCGAGGTTGTTGTCGAGGAACGTGAACGTGTCGTCGATGAGCCCGAAGAGCGAGCGGTTGAAGCGCATCGACTCGATCTCGCGCACCACGTCGGCCACGGGCCGGTGGCGGTAGCGCTCGTGGCCCGTGAGCACGCAGAAGTTGCAACTGAACGGGCAGCCCCGCGAGGCCTCGATGCCCGGCGCGCGGAAGGGGTTTCGCGAGAAGTCGAGCAGGTCGTAGCGCGCGGGGCGGATCTCCGACGGCGGCGCCGCGGGCAGGTCGTAGCGGGGCTTGAGCTCGCCGCGCGCGAAGTCGCGCAGGAGCGCCGGCACGTTCGACTCGGGGTCGCCCACCACCACGGCGTCGAAGTGGCGCGCGACGTCGTCGGCGAAGTGGCCCGCGTGGCGCCCGCCCGCGACGGTGGTCACGCCGCGGCGGCGCAGGAGCGCCGAGAGCACCTTGGTGTGCTCGTAGTACGCGTGCAGGTACGAGAAGAAGACGATGTCCCAGTCGCGGTCGAGGGGGATGTCGACCTCCTTCTCGTTGTAGAGCTCGACCTCGGCGTCGGGCGGGCACAGGCCCGCGAGGAGCTCGGGCACGGCCGACTGCATGACCGAGCGCTCCTTCTTCGGCAGGCGGGTGGGGTGCGTGTACGTGCTGACGATGGCGATGCGCATGGGGGACCTCGTTCAGTTGAGCCCGACGGCCACGCTGGCGAAGCCCGCGAGGGCGTGCGCCAGGGTGACGCCGGCGAGCGTGCGGTGGCGGGCGTAGAGGGCGCCGAAGAGCGCGCTCGCCGCGAAGGTGACGAGCGCGAAGGCGGGCGAGACGTAGAGGTGAAACGCGCCGAAGAGGAGCGACGTGACGGCGACCGGCGCCGCGCGCCCCGCGTCGGGCAACAGGCGCTCGAGCGAGGTCTGCACCACGCCGCGCGCGATGAACTCTTGAAGCAGGCAGTGGGGCCCGTAGGCGACGACGAAGAGCGCCGCCTCGAAGCGCGAGTGACGCGCGAGCGAGGCCCACGTGAAGAGCGGTTCGCCGCGCAGGGCCGGCGCCACCCGCAGCGCGACGCACGCGAGGGCCATCGCGAGGCCCAGGGCGAGCGCGGGCCCGAGGCTCTCTCGCGCGCCGCGCAGCGTCACCCCGCGCGCCGCGAGCGGCATCGGCTGGCGGCCGAGGAACCACCCCACGGGCCCGAAGAGCGCCGCGAGGAAGCCCCACGAGGCGCCCATCTGCGCGAGCGGCGAGAGGCCGCCGTGGATCACCTCGCGGATCACCTGCGCCGCCGCGAAGAGCGCGATGGTCATCAGCAGAAAGGCCGCGAGCTCGCGGCGCAGCGAGGACGCGTCGCGCGCCGCCCGACGCGCGAGGTCGAGCTCGCCGCGCAGGCGCCCGCGCTCGGCGTCGAGGCGCGCGATGGTGATGCGCAACGGGTACGAGGGCCGCGACGGGCGCGCCTCCGAGAGCGGTGGGATCGAGGGGCTCGACGCGCGCGCCCCGAGCGTGACGGTGTGGCTCATGCGCGTCGGCGTAGAGCAGCGCGCGTGCCGCCCGCGAAACCGCCGCGACTCGCGGGCCCCCGGCGCCGCGTTGGGCCGACGCTGCTCAGTTCGAGCCGGCGGCCCTCATTCCGTCGGGTGATGGGGTGACCGCGCTCACAGTCACCCCACCGCGCGTGACACGCTCCTGCCCGGGGTTACGCCTGCGACCATGGGCTCGTCTGATGAGGCTAACCCCGGGCTACTCCAGGGGTGACCCGGCCTTCGCCGGGTCGCAGACGTTGGTGACGCGATCACTC
>JBDHVF010000764.1:0-4337 GCA_039809605.1 Polyangiales bacterium
GACCCAGGCAGCCCATCACCTCGTCTCAATACGCTCAGCCACGCCCTCGCTCCGCGGGGGCGGGGCGCGCGGCAGCGTTGGGTGGGGGCTCCGCGAAGGCGGCCAGATTGACCTGCGGTTGGTATCACCCCCGGGGGGAGAGCACCCGCGCGATGGCGCTCACCAGGTCCGTCGCGCGGGCGGGCTTGTCGACGTAGTCGTCCATGCCCGCGGCGAGGCAGAGCTCCCGGTCGCCGCGCAGCGCGTTGGCCGTCATCGCGATCACCCTGGGGCGCGCGTCGCCCCAGCGCTCCACGATGCGCCGCGTCGCCTCGAGGCCGTCGAGCTCGGGCATCTGCACGTCCATGAGCACCACGTCGTAGCGCCGCCGCTCGAGGGCCTCGAGCGCCTCGACGCCGTTCGACACCACGTCGACCGCGAAGCCGTTCTTGCGCAGCATCATCTCCGCCACGCGCTGGTTCACCGGGTTGTCTTCGGCCACGAGCACGCGCAGCTCGGCGCGCGCGGCGGCCGCGGGCAGCGACGACGGCGCGCGCGGGGCGCTGCTCTCGCCCGCCTCGGCGTGGCCCACGCGCACCACGAACGTGAAGGCGGTGCCGCGGCCGGGCGCGGTCTCGACCTCGATCGACCCCCCCATCAGCTCGCAGAGCCGGCGCGAGATGGCCAGGCCCAGGCCCGTGCCCCCGAAGCGCCGCGCGGTGCTCCGGTCGGCCTGCGAGAAGGGCCTGAAGAGCCGGTCGAGGCGGTCGGGGGGTATGCCGATGCCCGTGTCTTCGACGCGAAAGCGCAGCGCGAGGGGCGCGCCGGGGCCCTGCGCGGGCGCGGCGGCGACGGTCACGCGCACGTGCCCCTGGCGGGTGAACTTCACCGCGTTCGAGAGCAGGTTCACGAGGATCTGCTGCACCCGGAAGGGGTCGCCCCGGCAGTACCTCGGCGCCGCCGGGTCGACCTCGACGCGCAGGTCGAGGCCGCGCTGGCGCGCCTGCGCCGACACGATGTTGATCGCGTCGCGCACGACGCCGCGCACTTCGAACGCCCGCTCCTCGAGCTCGACCTGCTGCGCCTCGATCTTCGAGAAGTCGAGCACCTCGTTCACGATCGAGAGCAGCGCCTCGCCCGACGCGCGGATGGTGTTCGTGTACTCGACCTGCTCGGCGTTGAGGGGCGTCTGCTGCAGGAGCGAGATGGTGCCGATCACGCCGTTGAGCGGCGTGCGGATCTCGTGCGAGAGGTGCGCGAGGTACTCGCTCTTGGCGCGGCTGGCCTCCTCGGCGGCGGCGCGCGCGCGCAGCATCTCGGCGTGGGCGCGGAGGCGCGCGAGGGCCGAGGTCACCAGGGCCGCGATCTGCGTGAGCAGCGCGGCGTCGGTGGGCCCGAACGCGCCGGGCTCGCGCGACGACACGTGCAGCGTGCCCACGGGGCGCAGGCCCTCGTGGATGGGCGCGTGCACGATCGAGCGGATGCCGAGCGCCGTGGCGAGGCATGGCGGGGGGTAGCTCGCGACGGCGTTGCAGATGCTCGCGCGGTTCTCGCGCACGGCGTTGGCGAACTCGGTGCCCGCCGTGGGCACGCGCTCGCTCGCGGGGAGCGCGCCCGCGTCGACGCCGAGCATCTCGAGCTCGGCCTCGCCCTCGGCGCCCTCGACGCAGCGCGTGACGCCGACGTAGTGGGCGCCCATCACCCTCGGCACGTACGCGGCGACGACCTGGTAGACCTCGCGCTCCTCGGCGGCGAGGTTGCACCGCAGGCTCATCTCGCTGAGCAGGAGCAAGCGGTCGCTGCGCTCGTCACCCATGGGCCGTCATCGTCGCGTGGACGCTCGCACCTACTGGCTTGTGAGGGGGTCGGTCACGATGCCGAGCTTCTCGACCCCCGAGGTGCGCATGATGGCCAGCACGCGCACCACCATGCCGTAGGGGATGCTCTCGTCGGCCTGCACGTAGGCCTCGTGGTCGCGCTGCACGACGGCGTTGGTGCGCAGCGCGTCGCCGAGGCGCTCGATGGGCACCTTGTCTTCGCCGACCCACACGGCGATGGGCGAGCGCGGGTCGGCGGCGTTCTCGTGGCCGACGGTGACGTGGAGCTTGGTCTCGGTCACGGGCATCTGCGGCGCCTCGGCGTTGGGCAGGTCGACCTTGATGCCCGCCTGCACGAGGGGCGCCGTCACCATGAAGATGATGAGCAGCACGAGCATCACGTCGACGAGGGGCGTGACGTTGATCTCGCTGACCGGACCGCCCTGGTTGCCGCCGCTGGTGAACGCCATCGCCGCCTACTTCAAGATGTGACGGCGGACGATGTTCAGGAAGTCGTTGGCGAACACGTCCATCTCGGTGGAGAGCACGCGCACCTGGCGGATGAAGTAGTTGTACGCGATGACCGCGGGGATGGCGGCCACGAGGCCGACGGCGGTGGTGAAGAGCGCCTCGGCGATGCCGGGCCCCACGCGGTCGATGGTGCTCGTGTCGTGCGACGCGCTGAGCTGGAGGAACGCGTGCATGATGCCGTACACCGTGCCGAACAGGCCGATGAACGGGGCCGTGCTGCCGGTGGTGGCGAGGAAGGGCACCATGCTCTCGAGCACGGTGGTCTGCTTCGAGGTGGCCCTGCGCAGCGCGCGCTCGATGTTCTCGATGCCGCTGGTGTCGTCGGGCGTGGCGGCGGCCTTCACGCGGATGAGCTCGTCGTAGCCCGCGCGGTAGAGCTGCGCGACGGGGCTGCGCGGGCGCTGCGCGGCGGCGTCGTTGGCGACGTTGAGCTGGCGCGTCTCTTCGAAGACCTTGAGGAACGACTCGTTCTCGTCGAAGGCCCGCCGGAGGTAGAGCCACTTGTAGCCGATGATGTACCAGCACGCGATCGAGAAGATCAGCAGGATCAGGAGCACGATCTTCACGGGCAGCGTGGCCTGCGCGATCAGCTCGAAGGTGCCCGGGGTCCTCGACGCGGCCCCGCCGCCGCCCGTGTGCTGGAACGTGACCAGCCATGTGTAGATCACGTGGTGCATCGGCTCTTCGGCCGAAGGGCGTATCGCCCCTCGCACGGCGGTGTCAATGCCAGAGACGCGGCGGGCCCGTGATTGCCCCTCGTGCGGCGTATACTGCGCACGCAGGTGACCACGATGCACGCCCCCTCACGCGCCTCCATCGCCCCCCTCGCGCTCGCGGCCTCGCTCGCCTCGGCGTGCCTCTACTCGGGAGGCGGCGGGGGATCGCCCTCGCGCCCGCCCGCGTACGACCCGCGCGGCGCCGAGGCGTCGCTGTCGTTCTCGTGGCGCATCGACGGGCAGGACCCGCGCGCCGTGCCCACGGCCTGCCAGGCCGCGGGCGTGCGGTACGTGCAGATGTCCGTCGTCGACGACCAGGACCAGGCGCACGTCTACGACTCGCTCCGGTGGGACTGCAACCTGGGCTCGTACCGCTCGGCGCGGCCCGAGGTGCGCGCGGGCACCTACCGCGTGTTCTGGGAGGCGGTGAACACCGAGGGCCGCCGCGTGTCGCTCGCGCCCGCGCGCCGCGACGAGGCCACCGGCGCCGTGGTGCCCGCGCCCGAGCCCGTGACCTTCGTCGCCGGGCAGACGGTCGACTTCGACCGCGGCAACCAGGTCGACCCCGCGCTGCCCGGCGCGCCCACCAACTTCGCCACGGGCGCGGGGCCGCTGCGCGTGACGCTCCGGTACGCCACGGCCGCGGGCGCCGCGGGCGACTGCGCCGCGGCGGGCGTGACCGAGATCACCTGGCAGCTCAAGGCCCCCAACGGCGTCGCCGTCGAGGACCACACCCGCCGCGAGACCTGCTCGCGCTACCCCACGGTGACCTGGGAGCGCGTCATCTGGGACGACTACGCCCTCACCGTCACGGGCACCGACGCGTCGGGCGCGGTCGTGGCGCGCGGCACGTGCCCGCACCTGCTCGCCACGCGCGACCCGCAGCGCGCGATGTACGAGTGCACCGTGACCCGCGCGAACTGACGGAGGCGCCATGAACGACCGCGAGCCCCAGGTGCAGGCGCCCCCCTTCACGCGCACGATGCGTACGCTCGCCGCGGCGTTCGGCGCGGTGTGGCTGCTCGAGGTGCTGCTCCAGGGCACGGGGCTCGCGGGCGCGCGCGGGCCGCTCGGGCCCTTCGAAGCGCTCGCGCTCGTGCCCGCGTCGGTGACGCAGCGGGGCGCCGCGTGGCGGCTCGCGACGTACGCGCTCCTGCACGACCCCGACGACGCCCTCGGCCTCGTGGTCACGGTCGTCACGCTGTGGTTCGCGGGCTCGCCGCTCGAGCGCCTGTGGGGCGCGCGGCGCACGCTCGCGCTCATGGGCGCCGCGGTGCTCGCGGGCGCCGCCGCC
>JBDHVF010000765.1:0-4320 GCA_039809605.1 Polyangiales bacterium
GCACGACGGGCGCGTCGGGCGCGCGGCCCTCGCCGAGCGCCGCGCCCAGCGCCTGCACCTCGATCGGGTCGCCGAGCAGCGTCCCGGTGCCGTGGCACTCGACGTAGTCCACGTCCGCGGGCGCCACGCCGCCCTGCGCCAGCGCGCGCCGGACGACGTCCTGCTGCGCCGGGCCGTTGGGCGCGGTCAGCCCCTGGCTCCGGCCGTCCTGGTTGACCGCCGAGCCGCGGATGACGGCCATGACGTGGTCGCCGTCGCGCACCGCGTCCGAGAGGCGCTTGAGCACCACGACCCCGCAGCCCTCGCCGCGCACATAGCCGTCCGCGTCCGCAGAGAACGTGTGGCACCTGCCGGTCGGCGAGAGGGCCTTGATGCGGCTGAAGTACACGCTCGGCGCCGGCGAGAGCACCACGTTCGCGCCGCCCGCGAGCGCCAGGTCGCACTCGCCCGCACGCAGCGCCTGGGCGGCCAGGTGCACCGCCACGAGCGAGGAGGAGCATGCGGTGTCGACCGGCACGTTCGGTCCGCGCAGCCCCAGCCAGTACGACAGCCGCCCCGCGATCGCGCAGTGCCCGGTGCCGAGCAGGGAGTACGCGTCGATGGCCGCGACGTCGGCCACCGCGCGCATCTGGTAGTCGTTGCCGATCAGCCCGACGTAGACGCCCGTGTTGCTCCCCGCGAGGTTCTCCAGCGGCAGGCCGGCGTGCTCGAGGGCCTCGACGCTCACCTCCAGCAGCAGGCGCTGCTGCGGATCGATGCTCACCGCCTCGCGCGCGGAGATGCCGAAGAAGCTCGCGTCGAACTCCTCGATCCCGTCGAGGAAGGCGCCCGCGCGCGTGTACATCTTTCCCGAGGCGTCGGGGTCGGGGTCGTAGAAGGCGTCGATGTTCCAGCGGCCAGGGGGGACCTCGGTCACGGCGTCGCGTCCGTCCACCAGCAGCCGCCAGAATGAATCCGGGTCCATGACCCCGCCCGGAAAGCGGCAGCCCATTCCGATGATGGCGATCGCCTCGCGCCCGTCGCGCTCGGGAGGGGACGGGCGCTCGGCGGCAGACGAGACCGATGGCGTCGCGACGACGGGCCGCGCCGGCGGCGCATCCACAGCCTTCGTACTGTTCCCGGCGGGTTCGCGCGTCAACTGCTCGACCATGTGACCGGCGAGCAGGTCGAGCGTCGGGTAGTCGTAGAGCAGCGTGGCGGGCAGCGGCCGCCCCAGGTCGCGCGACAGCACGTTGCGCAGCTCGACGGCGGTGAGCGAGTCGAGCCCGAGCTCCCGCAGCGGCTTCGACGGGTCCACACGGCCGCCCACGCCGAGGACCCTCTCGGCCGTCGTCTGGAACGCAGAGACCAGCAGCCCGCGGCGCTGCTCCGCGGCGGCCTCGCGCACCCGTCGCGCCAGCGCCGTCTGCGTGGACATCACCGGGGTGGTCGGCGGCGGGGCGGGCGGCTTCTGCTCGCGCGAGGCGGCGTGCTCGGCGGCGGCGAGGCCCTCGCCCTGCGCGACGACGCGAGCCCCGTCCCGGCCCGTGACGTCCGTCCGCGCGTCGGTCCAGAAGCGTCGCCGCTGGAACGGATAGCTCGGCGCGGCGACCCTTCGTCCACCGGCCGGGAGCGCGGTCGCCCACGCGACGTCGCCGCCCCGGACGTAGGTGCTCGCCAGCGCCTCGAGCGACGTCGCGGGCTCCGGCCCTTCGTTCGCGGCCCCGGTGAAGAGCCGCGCCGACTTCTCGACCGCGTCGCCCGGCCTCGCGACGCCATCTGCGTAGGCCATGAGCGCGGCGCGCACCGCGGCGGCGTCGTCACCCACCACGGCCAGGCGACGGGGGAAGTGGCTGCGCCCGATCGCCGCCGTCAAGCAGACATCCGCGAGCGGCTGCTCGGGGTGCGCGGCCAGGTGCGCGGCGTACCGCTGCGCCAGCGCGCGGAGGGCCTCCTCGCTCTTCGCGGACAGCGGCAGGACGCACTCCCTCGGCGCGCCGGCGTTCGCCGTTTCGGTCGAGTCTGCGCGCGGCGCCTCCTCCAACACGACGTGCGCGTTGGTGCCGCTCAGCCCGAACGAGCTCACGGCGGCGAAGCGCGGCGCGTCCGCTGCCGGCCACGGCACCGTCGCGGACGCCAGCGCGAGCGAGGAGCCCTCGAGTCGAGCGCGAGGGTTGAGCGTGCGGAAGTGCAGGTTCGCCGGGATGCGCTCGTGCTGAAGACAGAGCGCGGCCTTGATGAGCCCCGCGATGCCGGCCGCGCCTTCGAGGTGGCCGATGTTGGTCTTGACGGCGCCGAGCACGACGGGCGCGTCTCGGCGGGTCTCGCCGAAGACCGCGCGCAGCGCCTCGACCTCGATCGGGTCGCCCAGCGGCGTGCCGGTGCCGTGGGTCTCGACGTAGCCGACGGCCGCGGGGTCGACGCGGGCGTCGGCGAGCGCGTCGCGCAGCACCCGCTGCTGCGCCAGCACGTTGGGCGCGGTGAGGCCCGTCGAGCGGCCGTCCTGGTTGATCGCCGACCCGCGGATCACCGCCAGGACGCGGTCGCCGTCGCGCGCCGCGTCGGAGAGGCGCTTGAGCGCGACGAGCCCGCAGCCCTCGCCGCGGACGTAGCCGTTGGCGGCGGCGTCGAAGGCGCGGCAGCGGCCGTCGGGCGAGAGCGCCTGCGTGCGGGAGAGCAGCAGCATCGACTCGGCGGAGAGCAGCAGGCCGACGCCGCCCGCCAGCGCCAGGTCGCACTCTCGGGCGCGCAGGCTGCGGCACGCGAGGTGGACCGCGACCAGCGACGACGAGCACGCCGTGTCGACCGTGAGGCACGGCCCCGCGAGGCCGAGCGTGTACGAGAGCCGCCCGGCGGCGACGCTCAGCAGGTTGCCCGTGGCGCCGTAGCCGTCGATCTGCTCGGGCGAGAGGCGCTGGACGCGCTGCCCGTAGTCGGTCGTGCAGGCGCCCACGAAGACGCCCGTGCGGCTGCCGCCCAGCGCGTCGGGCGGCAGCGCGGCGTCCTCGAGGGTCTCCCACGCCACCTCGAGCAGCAGGCGCTGCTGGGGGTCGAGCGTCGCGGCCTCGCGCGCGCTGATGTCGAAGAAGTCGGCGTCGAAGCCGTCGACCTGATCGAGCAGCCCCGCCCAGCGCGGCACGTCGGGCGGGGGCGCCGCGCCGAGCATGCGCCAGCGCGGCTCCAGCGGCGCGATCGCGTCGCGGCCCTGCGCGAGCAGCTCCCAGAACGACGCGGTGTCGTGGACGCCGCCCGGCAGGCGGCAGCCCGCGCCGACGATCGCGACCGGTTCGGCCTGGCGCTGGCGGAGCTCGTCGCGCTCGGCGGTGACGCGGTGGAGCGCGACGGCGGCGTCGCGGAGGCGGCGGGCGAGCTGTTCCTCGGTCGATGACATCGCGGGTCACGCCTCCTTGGTCGAGCGCTCGAGCAGATCGTCGACGAAGCTCATCAGGGCGTCGGCCGGCATGGCGTCGACGCTCGCCGCGACGCCGGCGTCGCCCGCCGAGGCGCGCTCGGTCTCGGGCGCGTCGGCGCGCTGCGGGCCAGGCGAGAGCAGGTGCCGGCTGAGCGCCGCCACCGTGGGGTAGGTCCAGAGCGCGGCCGCGGGGAGCCGCGTACCCAGGGCGACGTCGATGCGGTTCCGGAGCTCGAGGCCCATCAGCGAGTCCATGCCCGCGCTGCTCAGCGGCGCCTCGACGTCGAGCTGCGCCTCGGGGATCCGCAGCACGAGCGCGACCTCGCCCCGCACGAAGCGCTCCATCACGCGCGGGCGCTCGTCGTCGGTCGCGGACGCGAGCCGGGCCAGCAGTGCGCGGTCCCCGGGGCCGCTCGCCGTCGGCGCGCCGACCAGCCGCGCGAGCCGCGGCGACGCGGCGGCGGCGGGGTAGAACTCCTGCCACCGGCGGGCATCGAAGGGCGCGACGCCGAGCTGCGCGGGCGACCCCGCGAGCACGCGGTCGAGCGCCGCGAGCCCCTGCGCCGGGGTCATGCGCTCCATCCCGCGCCCCGCGAGCCGCTCGCCGCGCTGCTCCTGCGCGGCCGCCATCCCGACCTCGGAGAAGCCTCCCCAGTTGACGGCCACGGCCGGCAGCCCTCGCGCGCGGCGGTGGTGCGCCAGCGCGTCGAGGAAGCTGTTCGCCGCGGCGTAGTTGCCCTGCCCCGGGGAGCCGAGCAGCGACGCCACGGAGCTGTAGAGCACGAAGAAATCCAGCGGCTGCGCGCGGGTCAGCTCGTGGAGGTTCCAGGCGCCCTGCGCCTTGGGCGCGAAGACCGCCCGGATGCGCGCCGCGCTCTGCGACGCGAGCAGCGCGTCGTCCAAGACGCCCGCCGCGTGCACGACGCCCC
>JBDHVF010000766.1:0-4317 GCA_039809605.1 Polyangiales bacterium
CGTCGCAGTCGCTCCACCCCGCGGCGCAGCGCGAGCCGCACGCGCGCATGTCGCACGTGGCCTCGGCGTGGGGGCGCACCGGGCACGCGGTCGTGCACGCGCCGCAGTGCGCGGGCGTCGAGCGCAGGTCGGTCTCGCACCCGTTGGCCGCGCTCATGTCGCAGTCGGCGAAGCTCGTCCCGCACGCGGCGACGGTGCACGCGCCCGCGACGCACGCCGCGGTGGCGCCCGGCACCGCGCAGCGGTTGCCGCAGCGGCCGCAGTGCTCGACCGCGGTGGCGAGGTCGGTCTCGCAGCCGTTGGTCGCGTCGCCGTCGCAGTCGCCCCAGCCGTTCTCGCAGGTCGTTCCGCAGCGGCCCGCCTCGCACGTGGCGGTCATGTGCGGCGGCGTCGGGCACGCGCTGCCGCACCCGCCGCAGTGCGCGGTCGAGGACTGCAGCTCGGTCTCGCAGCCGTTGGCGGCGTCGCCGTCGCAGTTGCCGAGGCCGGGGCGGCACGAGAAGCCGCAGGTTCCCATGCCGCAGAGGACGGCCTGGGCGCCCGCGGGCGTGGGGCAGGCGGCGCCGCAGCGCCCGCACGAGGTCGGGTCGGCGTCGAGGTTGCGCTCGCAGCCGTTGTCTCCGTCGCCGTCGCAGTCGGCGTAGCCCGCGCGGCACGTGAAGCCGCAGCGGCCCATGGAGCACGCCACGGCGGCGTTGTCGACGTCGAGGCAGGTGGTGCCGCAGCGCCCGCAGTTGTGGGCGTCGTCGGTGAGGCGCGCCTCGCAGCCGTTCGAGACGTCTCCGTCGCAGTCGGCGAAGCCCGCGTTGCACGCCGCGATGGCGCAGCGCCCCATGGCGCACGCGGTCGTGGCGTTGGGCGCGTCGCAGCGCGCGCCGCACGCGCCGCAGTTGGCCGTGTCGCGCGCGAGGTCGCTGCACGCGTTGCGGCAGCAGGTCTCGCCCGTGGAGCACCCGCGTCGCTCGTTGCAGCCGGGCACGCACGTGCCCTCGGTGCAGATGGTCCGCACGGGGCACTCGTCGTCGGTGGAGCACTCGACGCACTGCCCCCGCGCCGTGTCGCAGCGCGAGACGAGCCCCGCGTCGTCGGCGCCCCGGCGGCAGTCGGCGTCGGAGGCGCAGCCGGTCTCGCAGGTGTTGCGCGCCGGGTCGCAGCGCTGCCCGCGCGCGCAGTCGTCGCTCGTGAGGCACCGCACGCAGCGCCCCGCGGCGGTGAGGCAGCGGGCCTGCGCGGGGTCGGTGCAGTCGCGATCCGTCGCGCAGGGCGGCGCGTCGGGGGGCGCGTCGGAGGGCGCGTCGGAGAGGTCGTCGGGGGCGTCGGGCGCGGCGGAGTCTTCGGGGGGCGCGTCGGGCGGGGGGAGGTCGTCGACGGTCGTATCGGCCGGCGCGTCGGGCTGCGGGTCGGCGTCGGGGGGCGCCGCGGGCGGGTCGTTGAAGCACCCGGCGAGCAGCGCGACGAAGCATAGGAGTGCGTACGGGCGCGAGGGCATCGAGTGGGCTCCGCTCGTGGAGAAGGGGATCGCGCGATGGTACCCCATGCCGCGCGCGCGCTGGACCCGACCGCGCGAGGGACCCTAACGACGGCCTGTGCGGCTCCTTGCGCACACACGCCCTTGCGGGGAACCCGCGGGTTTGTGTTAGGAGACCGCGGCCGATAGGTTCCACGGAAGGAAGAAGCGCGAATGAGCACGAAGACCTACGACGCGATCGTCATCGGGGGAGGCCCCGGCGGCTACGTGGCGGGCATCCGCCTCGGGCAGCTCAAGCAGAAGACCCTGGTGATCGAGAAGGAGACGCTCGGGGGCGTGTGCCTCAACTGGGGCTGCATCCCGTCGAAGGCCCTCATCGCCGCGGCCAACTTCGTCGAGAAGGCCACGCACGGCGCGGCCACGATGGGCATCACCGTGTCGGGCGTCTCGGTCGACACCACGAAGATGCAGGCGTGGAAGAGCGGCATCGTGAAGAAGCTCACCAGCGGCGTCGCCACGCTGCTCAAGGCCAACCACGCCGAGCACATGGCGGGCACCGCGCGCTTCGTCGACGCGAAGACCCTCGAGGTCACCACCGCGCAGGGCGTCGAGCGCGTCACGGCCACCAAGGGGATCATCATCGCCACGGGCTCGCGCCCCATCGAGATCCCGGGCTTCAAGTACGACGGGAAGAAGGTCATCTCGGCCAAGGAGGCCGTGAGCCTCGACCCCCTGCCGAAGCGCCTGCTCATCATCGGCGGCGGCATCATCGGCATGGAGCTCGGCGGGGTGTACTCGAAGCTCGGCGTCGAGGTGACGGTGGTGGAGTTCCTGCCCCGCGTGCTCGCCACGATGGACGAGGACCTCACGCGCCCCGTGGTGAAGGCCATGGAGAAGACCGGCGTGAAGTTCGTCACCAACGCCAAGGCGACGGGCTACGAGGCGCAGGCCGACGGCTCGCTGCGCGTGGCGCTCGACGTGGGCGGCGAGCGGCGCACGGTCGACACCGACACGGTGCTCGTGGCCGTGGGCATGCGCCCCAACTGCGAGAACGTGGGCTTCGAAGCCATCGGGCTCGCGCTCGACAAGCGCGGCCACGTGCTGATCGGCGAGCGCTGCGAGACCAACGTGCCGGGCGTGTACGCGATCGGCGACGTGGCCGGCGGCCCCTACCTCGCGCACAAGGCCAGCAAGGAGGGCGAGATCGCCGCCGAGGTGATCGCCGGGCACAAGAGCGCGCGCGACTGGAGGGCCATCCCCGCGGCGACCTTCACGCACCCCGAGATCGCCTCGGTGGGGCTCTTCGAAGACGAGGCGCGCAAGAAGGGGCTCGACATCACCGTGGGCAAGTTCCCCTTCTCGGTGAGCGGGCGCGCGATGGCCGTGCTCGAGACCGACGGCTTCGTGAAGGTCATCGCCGAGCGCACCGGCAAGGACAAGAAGGACTCGAAGATCGTCGGCGTGCACATCGTCGGCCCCGAGGCCAGCGACCTCATCTCCGAGGCCGCCCTCGCGCTCGAGATGGACGCCTACGTCGAGGACATGGCCCTCACCATTCACCCCCACCCCACCCTCGGCGAGTCGATGATGGAGGCCGCCAAGGCCGCCATCGGCGAGGCCGTGCACATCGCCAACCGGTAGCCCGCGCCCCGCGCTCCGGGTGCACCCCTTGCCGATCGTGACCGCGCGCACCACGCGTAGATTCGCGCGGTCTGTGTCTTGCGATCGGCCTTCGTGAAAGGGGAGACGAGCGTATGCAGCGCACGAACGAGAACATGCAGGTGGTGCAGGCGTTCTTCGCCAGCCTCGAGGCGCGCAACAAGGACGCCGTGGTCGCGGCCTTCGACGACAACGCGTACTGGGACACGCCCTCGGGCGGGCCCTTCTCGGGGAGGTTCCTCGGCAAGACGGGCCTGGCGCGCCTCGCGCATCTGCTGATGGTGGCGCGCCCCGAGGGGCCCGTCGCGACCGACCTCACGCTGCACGCCGAGGCCGACCGGGTCTTCGCGGAGTTCACCTGGGCCCCGCTCACCAGCACCGCGCCGCGCGCCCCCACGCGCAGCCTCGCGGTGTTCGAACTGGTCTTCGGCAAGATCACCGCGGTGCGCGAGTTCGAAGCGGGGCCTCCGTCGATCTCCCGCGCGGGATAAGACCCGCGCGCGATGGCCGCCGACCTGACCGAGCTCCTGCGGGAGCGCTCGCTGCCGCGTCGCGTGGTGCTCTGCGCGGGCTGCGGCGACGGCCTGCGCACGGTGCCCACGGGCACGCCGGTGGGCGCGCTCCTGCCGCCCACCCACGACGGCGCGCCGGTGGTGGCCGCGCTGGTCGAGCGCCGCGCCGTCTCGCTCAACACCCCGCTGCTGGCCGACGCCAGGGTCGAGCCCCTCACGCTCGCGCACTGGGAGGGCCAGCGCATCCTTCGCGCGAGCGCGGGCCTGGTGCTGCTCGAGGCCGCCGCGCGCACGTTGCCCGACCGCGCCGTGCGCCTCGGTCCCTCGCTCGGCGTCGCGCAGCGCGTGGTGATCGAAGGGCCGCCGCTCGCCGACCTCGCCGCGGCGGCGCACGACCTCGACGCGGAGATGGGGCGCCTCGTCGACGCCGACCTGCCCATCGTCGAAGAGATCTGGGGCGTCGACGAGGCCATCGAGCACTTCGAGCGCGAGGCGTGGCCCTACGCGGCGCTCCTCTTGCGCGCGTCGCGCGAGACGACCGTCACCACGGTGACGTGCGGCGTTGTGTACGCCCCGCGCACGACGCCGCTGGTGCCGCGCACGGGCATGGTGCGCGGCTACGCGCTCATGGTCGACGACGGGGCCCTCGTGCTGCGGCACGCCGCGGCGGGGCCCATC
>JBDHVF010000767.1:0-4315 GCA_039809605.1 Polyangiales bacterium
CTCGTCTCCGTACGCTCAGCCACGCCCTCGCTCCGCGGGGGCGGGGCGCGCGGCAGCGAGGGTGGGGGCTCCGCGAAAGCGGCCAGATGGACCTGCGGTTGGTATCAGAGCGTTTCCGGGTGCGCGGCGCGTGCGGCCCCGCCGGTTCGCGCCGTGACCTCGATCTCGATCTTCATGCGCGGATCGAGGAGCCCGGCGGAGATCATCGTGGCCGCGGGCCGCGCGTCGCCGAAGTGGCGGCGCAGCACGGGCCAGCACGGCTCGAAGTCGCGCGCGTCGGGCAGCACGTACCTCACGCGCACCACGTCGGCGAGGCTCGCGCCCGCCTCGGAGAGCGCCGCCGCGATGTTCGCCAGCGCCTGCTCGCATTGCGCGACCACGCCGTCGGGGATCGTCATCCGCGCGTAGTCGAAGCCGGTCGTGCCCGAGACGAACACCCAGTCCCCGTCTACCACCGCGCGCGAATACCCGATCTCGGCCTCGAACGTCGAACCGGAGGAAATGAGCCTTCTCGCCATCATCGTCCCTCGCCGCGTGCCGCGGACGGCACCGATCCCATGCGTACAGATCGCCACGAAGATCGTATCAGGGGCAGCGCGCGGGGCCGAACACGACGCCGAAATAGAGCGGCGATCACCCGCCTTCGGTCCAGCCCGGAAAGAGACGCGAGTGCCGCAAGGAAGGGCTGCGAAGCCAGGCTTGCGGCCTTGCGAGCAGACCTGACGCCGCGGCGCGACGCGGATCTGCACCGGGGTGTACCGAAGCCGGGTGGGAGACGCTCTGGTGCCCGTAGAGGTCGGGCGCGACGCTGAAGTTGCAGCCGCCCGTGGTCGACGGGTCCAGGCCCGGGTGCGCCATGACGTAGGTCACCAGGTAGTCGCGCACGCCGTCGGGCGAGCGCCACAGGACCTCGCCGCGGCGAAACATGTCGTAGCCGTCGGTCCCGCCCGCGCGGAAGTTGTCGAGCGCCACGGTGAACGTCTGCGTGTCCGTGACGTCCGCGCCGCGAAAGCGCAGCGCCGTCACGCGCCGGCCCGGCGGCTGCGCCGCGTCCAGCGCGTGGCGATCACCCCCGGGGCCCTACGAGATGCTCGCGCGCCCCGAGACCGACTGAACGATCTCGCGCGTGTCGGTCACTTCGTCGCCGCGCTGGCGAGGTATTTTCGCTTCGCCGAGCACGGCGCCCCGACGCCCCGATCGCACCGCGCACGCGCGAGGTCACGCCGTTCATTTCCGGTCGGTTGCGGCCGTGGGCTAGGGTCGCGCCATGCGCCTCGCGCCGCTCGGTCTCGTGCTCCTCTCGACGGCGGGCTGCGGGCGCGCGGCGCGCGACTTCGACGACATCTGCCACGCGGGCGCGCGCGCCGGCGTCGCGAGCGTCGCCGACCCCGCGGAGCGCGCGCACCGCGTGGCCGCGTGGCTGCAGGGCAACGTCCGCACCTCCGAGGCGAGGCGGACCCTCGACGCGCTCGCGGGCCTGGCGGGCTGCGAGCACAAGGGGGCGCTCCTCCGCGAGGCCGCGCGCGAGGCGGGCTACGAGGGCGCGTGCCCGATGGCCGACGAGTCGGAGCGCGAGTGCCGTCGCGCGGCGCCGGTGGCGCTCGCGCAGCCCCCGGCGGCGCAGGACGCGGGCGGCGAGGCCGAGGCGCAGCGCATCCGCGGCTCCGCGGCGCCGATCCGCGCGACCACGGAGCTGCTCGTGATCCGCGGCCAGGCGCTCTACGGTCGTGTGCTCCCGGTGTACTTCAGCTACAGCGCGCAGCCCGAGGGCTTCGCCGACGAGGTGGCGCGCGCGGGCTGCCCCGCCCCCGTCGCCGCGCGCTTCGCCGCGACGGACCATCGGGCGCGAGAGTTCCTCGCCGCGTGCGGGCCACACGGCGCGCGGCTGCTCTCGCGCACGACGCCCGACGCGGAGGCGACCGTCGGCCGCGCAGCGCTGGCGCTGGTGCTGGAGGCCGCCGCCTCCGACGACCTGCGCGCGAGCGCGCTGCACCGGGCGCTGACCGCCGCGTTGCTCGGGCCCGCGCATCCGCATTGAGCCGCGGCCGGGCCGCAAGGAGCTGCTCGCCGAAGTGGGGGGGGCCCCCCCCCAGGCATCCCCGACCGATGCGCCCGGGAATCCCCTGGAATCCCAGGCGATCGAGCGTCTTTCGAGCGCGCCGGAGGCAGAGGCTATGGCGCCATAGTCTTCGGCGCGCGGGACACCTCCGTCGATCACCCGCGGGTCCACCCAGGAGGGAGCGACTCGACGTGCACCGCGGGGGGGTGTCCCTCGGCGAAGCGCGCCTCGATCGAGACGCGGGAGCCGCCGAGGGGCACGTTCGCGAGGCGCAGCCAGGTCATGCCGGGGACGCGCGCGGGCGAGAGGGAGACGCGCTTGCGAGGCGCGTCGACCTCGAGGCCGAGGAGCGCTCGCACGAGGAGCATCACGGAGGCCGACGCCCACGCCTGCGGCTCGTTGGCGCCGTGGTAGGGCACGGGCCGCGAGGCCACCTCGCGAGGGAGCCCCGAGAAGAGCTCGGGGAAGCGCCGCGAGGGATAGGTCCCGAGCGCGTCGAGGAGGGCCGAGGAGAGCCGAGCCACCTCGTCGCGCAGGCCGTAGCGGGCGAGGCCCATGAGAAAGAGCGCGTTGTCGTGAGGCCACACCGAGCCCCGCTGGTAGAGGATGGGGTTGTAGCCCCCCTCCGAGCTGCCCAGGGTGCGAACGCCCCAGCCAGAGAACATCTCCGGGCCCAGGAGCGCCCGCGCGACATCGCGCGCGCGGGCCTCGTCGATGGCGCGGGACCACAGGAGGTGCCCGGGGTTGGAGGAGAGCGAATCGACCGCGCGCTTGCGACCATCGAGGGCCTCGGCAAAGGTGGCCCGATCGCTCAGCCAGAAGCGGTCGACGAGCTGCTGTCGAAGCGCGTCGGCGCGTGCACGCAGCCGCGCGCCGCCCTCGCGCCCCAGGAGGTCGGCGAGCTCGGCGGCGCGCTCGTACGCGTCCAGCGCGTAGCCCTGCACCTCGACGAGGGCGATGGGCGGGGAGGCGACCCGGCCGTCGCGGAAGCGCACCGCGCCGTCCGAGTCCTTCCATCCCTTGTTGTGAAGGAAGTCGTTGGGGCTCTCGGGGTACTCGATGAGCCCGTCGCCGTCGCGGTCTCCGTAGCGCTCGATCCAGGTGAGGGCGCGCTCGACGTGGGGCCACAGGTCACGGGCCAGCGAGAGGTCCCCCGTGACGCGAACATATTCTGACAGCACCACCAGGAACAGCGGCGTCGCGTCGACCGTGCCGTAGTACGGGAACCCCGGCACGTCGGGCCACGCGCTCGGGCGCAGGTGCCTCCGGTACTCGTGAGGGATCCTGCCGGGCTCCTCGTCCGTCGCGGGATTCACCCTGCTCCCTTGGAGGTGAGCGAGCGTACGCAGCGTGCCCGCGGCGAGGGACGGGTCGTGCAGCAGGGCCATGCCCGCGGCGACGAGGCTGTCGCGCCCGAAGAGGGCGAGGTACCAGGGGATCCCCGCGGCGATGGCGCTCGCGCCGCCGTGCTCCTCCCTCGGCTCGAGGCGCAGCGCGATCAGGTCCGCCGCGGCGGCCGCGTAGGCGGCGCTCAGGACGGGGTGGTCGCTCTCGAGCGTCGCGGCGCCGCGCGCCAGGGACTCCGCGCGGTCGCCCCGGCGCTTCGGGAGGTCGGGCGACGAGAGCCTCCGATCGGGGTGCTCGACGCTCGCGGTGACGTCGACCGTGAGGGTCCACGGGGCGCCCCTCTTCGCGGACGCTCGGAAGCGCGCGGAGGTCCCGTCGAACGCCGCCGCGGACGAGAGCTGCACCACGGTCTGACAGCGCGTCGCGCCGAGCGAGCGCTCGAGCACGAGGCGGCGCCCGTCGTCCTCGACGCGCGCGCTCGCCACGGGGCGCGCGCCGGGCGAGGGTTCCATCGCCCGGCTCTTGACCGTGTACACGTCGTTGAAGTCGGCCTCGAAGCGCAGCGCGAGTTCGAACGCGGTAGACGCGTCGGTGAAGGCGCTCACGGTGATCGTCTCGCGCAGCGCGCCCTCGATCGCGCGGGCGCGTCGCACCAGGAGCTCGCCCCGGTCGCGCCCCCTGACCTTCGCGTTGGTGGCGAAGACGTCGAGCGCGCCCGCGCCGTCCCCGGTGAGGGTGAGGGGCACGAGGCGCTCGCCCTCCAGGGTCAGCGCCATCACCGAGAGGCACCGGACGTCTTCGAAGAAGTACCCCTGCGGGTCGGCGCCGAGGTCGCCGACCTCGTCGCACACGACGAAGCTCGTCTCGTGGTGAATCGTCGCCATCTCGATGAGATGCTCGATCATGGGC
>JBDHVF010000768.1:0-4314 GCA_039809605.1 Polyangiales bacterium
GCCGCCGTCGAGGGCGCGCCGCAGGTCACGCGCCGCTCCGGCGGCAGCGCCGTCGACGCGCCCATGCCGATGCCCGCGGGGAAGGTCCTCGACGCGTCGCTCGCGTCGGCGCGCGCCGCGTCGCCTGCATCACCCGCGTCGTGCACATCGGGCGCGTCGGGCCCATCGGGCACGTCTCGCGCGTCCACGGGCGCGTCGAGCGTCGGGGCGTCGTCGCGGTCCGCGCCGTCGTCTCGCGCGGCGTCCGTCGCGAGGTCGTCGGAGGCGTCGCGGGGCGGCGCGACGTCGGGCGAGGGGAGGTCGGCGGGGGCGTCGACGGTGACGTCGCGCGCGACGTCCGCGGGGCCGCTGTCGGCGTCGCGGTCGCCTTGCTGCGTCGGCCCGCTCGCGCTGCACGAGAGGAGCACGAGCGTGAGCGAAGAGAGCGTGATCCGTCTCATGTGCGAGGGAACGCTATCACCGTTCCATGGGGGGCGCCGTGGTAGCCTTCGAAGCGCCGTGAACGAGCACCCGGACCTCGAAGACGTCGGCACCGGCGTGGTGCGCATCGCGCTTCGCACGCCGACGCTGCCGCCCGCGACCCACACCAACAGCTACCTCGTGGGCACCTCGGCGTTCTACGTGGTCGAGCCCGCGTCGCCGTGGCCCGAGGAGCAGTCGCGGCTCCACGCGGCCGTGCGCGCGCGCGTCGCGCGGGGCGACCGCCTCGTCGCGGCGATCGTGACGCACCACCACCACGACCACGTGGGCGGCGCGCGGGCCTTCTGCGACGCGTTCGACGTCCCGCTGCTCGCCCACCCCGCCACGCGCGACCGCCTGCGCGTGCGCGTCGACGCCACGCTCGACGAGGGCGCGCGCCTCGACCCCGCGCTCGCGGACCTCGACATCGCGGTGCTCCACACGCCGGGCCACGCGCCGGGGCACCTCTGCCTCTACGCGCGCGCCCACGGGTGGGCGGTGGTCGGCGACATGGTGGCCTCCGAGGGGACCATTCTCATCGACCCCGAAGACGGCGGCGACATGAGCGACTACCTCGCCGAGCTCGGTCGCCTCGCTTCGCTGCGCCCGGCGCGCCTGCTGCCGGCCCACGGGGCGCCCATTGACGACGCGGTCGCGCGGCTCGAGTACTACGTCGCGCATCGGCTCGCGCGCGAGGCGCGGGTGCTCGACGCCGTGGGCGCGCAGCCCACGACGCTCGTCGACGTGGTCGCGGGCGCGTACGCCGACACCCCCAACGCGCCGCACCTGCTCGCCATGCGCAGCGCCGCGGCGCACCTCGAACGGCTCGCGCGGCTCTGCAGGGTCGCGCGCGATGAAGAGGGCCGCTGGCGGCGCGTGACGTGACCCTCGCCGCGGGTGTATAGGCGTCGGTTCGATGAACGACGCACACCCGACCGAATGGACCTCCCTCGCCGAGCGCTGGATCGCCGAGGACCCCGACCCCGCCACCCGCGCCGAGCTCCGCGCGCTCGTCGACGCGAACGACCTCGCCGCCCTCGCCGACCGCTTCGGCGCGAAGCTCGAGTTCGGCACCGCCGGCCTGCGCGGCGTCATCGGCGCCGGGCCCAACCGCATGAACCGCGCGGTGGTCATTCGCACCACCTCGGGCCTCTGCGCGTACCTCAAGGCGCAGGCGCCAGGCGCGGCCGCGCGCGGCGTGGTGATCGGGTACGACGGGCGGCGCATGAGCCGCGAGTTCGCCCTCGACGCCGCCGCGGTCGTCGCCGCCGAGGGCCTCGTCGCGCACCTGTTCGACTCCGTGTGCCCGACGCCGCTCGCGGCCTTCGCGGTGAACGACCTCGGCGCGGACGCGGGCGTCATGGTCACCGCGAGCCACAACCCCCCCGAGTACAACGGCTACAAGGTGTACTGGGGCAACGGCGCGCAGATCATCCCGCCGCACGACAGGGGCATCGCCGACGCGATCGACGCCGTCGGCCGCGCCGACGCCGTGCCGCGCGCCGACCTCGACGCCGCGCGCGCGAAGGGCCTCGTGCGCGACGTGGGCGACGACGTCACGGCGCGCTACCTCGACGGGGTGCGGGGCCTCTCGCCCTGCGCCGACGCGCCCGCGAACCTCACGATGGTCTACACCGCGATGCACGGCGTGGGCGCCGACCTCGCGCTGCGCGTGCTCGCGCGCTGGGGGCGCGTCGTGCCCGTGGCCGAGCAGCGCGAGCCCGACGGGGCCTTCCCCACGGTGGCCTTTCCCAACCCCGAGGAGAAGGGCGCGATGGACCTCTCGCTCGCCCTCGCGCGGCGCGAGCGGGCCGACCTCGTGATCGCCAACGACCCCGACGCCGACCGCCTCGCGGTGGCGCTGCCCCGCGGCGACGGCTTCGCGCAGCTCTCGGGCAACGACGTGGGCGTGCTGCTCGGCCACCACCTGCTCACCGAGGGCGACCGCGGGGGCGACCGCGTCGTCGCGATGTCGATCGTGTCGTCGCCGCTGATGGGCGTCATCGCGAAGAGCCTCGGCGCGCGCTGCGAAGAGACCCTCACGGGCTTCAAATGGATCGCCAACCGCGCGATGGAGGTCGAGCGCGAGAGCGGGGCGCGCTTCGTCTTCGGCTTCGAAGAGGCCCTCGGGTACAGCGTCTCGACGCTCGTGCGCGACAAGGACGGCGTCAGCGCCGCGTACGTCGTCGCGGGCCTCGCCGCGTCGCTCAAGGCCCGCGGGCAGACGCTCCTCGACCGCCTCGAGGCCATCCACCGCGAGTACGGCTACTTCGTGTCGGGGCAGCGCAGCGTCACCGCCAAGGGCGCCGACGGCATGCGCGCCATCGAGGCCACCATGGCGGCCTTTCGCGCGAAGCCCCTCGCAGCGCTCGGCGGCAAGGCCGTGGTCGCGGTGCGAGACTTCTCCACGGGCACGCGCACGGCGCGCGACGGGTCCGTGACGAAGCTCGGGCTGCCGCCCTCGAATGTGATCGCGTACGACCTCGAGGGCGGCGGCCGCGTGATGCTGCGCCCTAGCGGCACCGAGCCCAAGATCAAGTACTACTTCGATCTGCGCGAGGAGCTCGCGGCGGGCGAGTCATACGAGGCCGGCGCGGCGCGCGCGCGCGCGAAGCTCGACGAGGCCGTCGCGGAGTTCACCCGCGAGGCGCAGGCCCGCGGCGGGCTCTGAGCGATCAGGTCCCGGTGAACGCGGGCGGGCGGCGCTCGGCGGCGGCGGCGAGGCCCTCGCCGAGGTCGCGGCTCCCGTAGCTCTCGGCCTGGTGGCGGGCCTCGGCCTCGAGCGCGCGCGTGAGGGCGGCGCGGTCGAGGCCGAGCTCGCGCTTGAGCGCGCGCACCGCGAGCGGGCCGTTCGACGCGATCTGCCGCGCGATCGCCTGGGCGCGGGGGAGCGCCGCGTCGGCGGCGACGGCCTCGAGCGCCAGGCCCATGCGCGCGGCCTCGGCGCCGTCGAAGCGGCGCCCCGTGTAGAGCAGCTCCGCGGCGCGCTGGGCGCCCACGCGGTGCGGCGTGAGCCACGTCGCGCCCATGCCCGGGTGCAGCCCGAGCTGCGCGAAGTTGAGCGCGAGCTTCGCCGACGCGTCGACGACCATCAGGTCGCACGCCATCGCCACGCAGAGCCCCGCGCCGATCGCGGCGCCGCGCACGGCCGCCACGACGGGCACGTGCAGCTCCACCACGCGCAGGTAGCGAGCGTAGAAGCGCAGCATGAACTCGCGCGCGTCGTCGAAGCTCGCGGCGCGAAGGCGCTCGAGCATCTTGAGGTCACCGCCGGCCGAGAACGCGTCGCCCGCGCCCGTGAGCACGGCGGCGCGCACGAGGCCGTCGGCGCGCACCCGCTCGACGGCCTCGTAGAGCGCGTCGCCGAGCTCGGGGGTCATCGCGTTGCGGCGCCGCGCGTCGTCGAGGGTGAGGGTCGCGACGCCGTCGGCCACGTCGACGTGCACCACCGGAACGTGTTCGCTCATGGCGCGCGACGCTACCACCGCGCGGTCAGTCGGCGCAGGCGAAGTCCTCGTCGTAGACGCGGTCGACCCGGTCGGAGAGCCGCACGAAGCGCTCGAGCCCCGGCGCCGCGGCGCGCTTCGTTCGCGCGGCGGCCCTCTGGGCCTCGGCGCGGGCGGCGTCTTCGTCGTCGAAGCGTCCCACGAGCTCGTAGCTGAGATCGCCCCCGTCCCACTCGCCCGTCGGCGTGAGGCGCTGCGTGATGATGTTGACCTCGAACCTGCCCATGGCGTGCGGGAACGTGGGGCCGCGCCCCGCGCGTGTCAAAGCGCCTACCGCGCGGGCGCGGCGCCGTCGTAGGCCAGCGACACGTTGACCGCCGGGGCCGCGACGGGCCGGGCGCGCGGGGGC
>JBDHVF010000769.1:0-4307 GCA_039809605.1 Polyangiales bacterium
GGCCGCCGACGCAGAGCATGAGCCCGCAGCAGTCGATGCTCGACCGGCACGCGCTGCCGGGCCCCGTGCAGCACCGCTGGTTGCCGAGCAGCCTCGCGCATCGCAGCCCGCCGCAGCACTGGCGGTCCTCGGTGCACGCGCGCGAGTCGCCGGGGCCGAAGCACGTCGTGGTCGACGGACGGCAGGTGCCCGACGTGCAGAGCGTTCCGGGGCAGCAGTCGAAGTTCGACGCGCAGGTCTCGCCGTTGCCGCGGCAGATGCAGTAGCTCCCAGGAGCCGAGCCCGAAGGCGCGCAGGTCATCGACCCGCAGCAGGGGTTCGCGGCGCCCGCGTCGCGCACGCCGCCGTCGGAGGTCGATGCCCCGGCGCACTGCGCGCCCGCGGGCATGCAGCACCGCCGCCCCGCGCCCCCGGCGGGCGTGCAGAGGAGACCGTTGCAGCACTCGGTCGTCGTCGTGCAGCCGAGGTCTCCCGCGGGCCTGCACGTCGCCGCGCGGCGGCACGTGCCGGCCTCGCAGGTGGTGCCCGCGCAGCACTCGGTGCTGTCGGCGCAGGGGTCTCCGTCGGCCTGGCAGGCGCACCGGCCGCTCTCGCAGAGCATGTACCCGCAGCACTCGAGGCTCGTCGCGCAGGTGACGCCCTGGCGGTGGCAGCAGCGCAGCGTCACGGGCGTCGGGCGGCAGTCGAAGTCGCCGCAGCACGCGCTCGCGCTCGTGCATGTCTGACCGGGAGAGGTGCACGCGCGGCACGTTCCGCCGCTGCACCCGAGGCCGCCGCCGCAGGTGCCGCCCGAGCAGCACGCCTGCCCCGACGCGCCGCAGGTGCTCATCGGCGCCACGCAGCGCCCTCCCTGGCAGAGCGCGGTGCCGTCGCACGCGTTGCCCGCGCAGCAAGCCTGGCCGACGGCGCCGCAGGTGGCCGACGCGCGGCACGTGCCTCCCATGCACTCGGCGCCGCGCTCGCAGGTGGTGCCGTTGCAGCAGGGCTGACCCACGGCGCCGCACGCGGCGGGGCGCCGGCACATGCCGCTCGTGCACGCGAGGCCCGAGTCGCAGACCGAGCCCGGGCAGCACGCGGCGTCGAGGGCGCCGCAGGGAGCGCACGACCCGCTCACGCAGGCGTTGCCCGCGGAGCAGATGTCACCGGCGCAGCAGCGCTGCCCTCGCCCGCCGCAGTCGTCGGCGCGGGTGCAGACGCCGTCGGTGCAGACCGATCCGCGGCAGCACTCGCCGGCGCTCTCGCACACGCCGCCCACGTCGACGCAGCAGCGGCCCGCGTTGCAGCCGTAGTTCGAACAGCAATCGAGCTGGCTCTGGCACTCGGCGCTGGCCGCGCCGCAGCAGACGCCCTGCTCGCACTCGAGGCTGCGGTTGCACGCGCGCCCGCCGCAGCAGGGCGTGCGGTTGCTGCCGCAGCGAGGCGCCGTACCCAGGTCGCTCTCGGGCACGTCGTCGGCCTCGGAGCCGTCGGGCACCTCGGGGAGCGATCCCTTCGTGCAGGCCGCGAGCACGACGAGCAGAGCCAGAAGCAGGCGCATGGCGTCTCTTACCACGTCTCGCGTCAACGCCGCGCGCGCACCACGAGGCCCCACGGGGTCGGGCCGAGGGGCTCGTGACGAAAGCCTCCGCGGCCTCGAACGTGGCGCACGTAGACGCCCGTCGAGGGGCCTCCGTCGAGGTTCAGCGCGAGCTCACACCCCGTCTCGTCGCCCACGGGAGAAGGCCCCGCGAGCAGCGTCGCGAAGTCGTGCAGCTCGGGGCCTCGCAGTCCGTCGCGCGCTTCCCACGCGGCCACGAGGTCGAGGGTGCGGCCGCGGTCGCGCACGCACGCGGCGGTGCGGGCGGCGTAGCGCCCGTCGTGTCGGTAGATGCCCGGCGCGCCCCCCGCCTCGATGATCCTCGGGCCGCACTGCACCGCGAGCGACACGTCGGCCGCGGGGGCGAACGTCCCTCCGTCGCGCGCGTCGAGGGGCACCACGTCGATGCGATCGCCCGTGGCGCACAAGACCCCGGAGCCTCCGCGCGGGCCGACGGGCGCCACGAGCACGCCGCCCGACATCACGAGCCCGCTCGGGCGGCGGTCGGGTTCGAAGTAGCCGGCGTCGACGAGGGCCACGGCGTCGCGCTCGCGCTCCCACAGCTCGGTGATCGAGTCGTGGGGCGAGCGCTCGACGGTGAGCTTCGCGCGGGACACGTCGACGCGAACCACGACCCACATCAGCGCGTCGGGCGGGGGCTCTGCGCGCGCGACCACCGGGAGCACGCCCGTCACGTGCACCGTGGCCTTGCGCCATCGAACACCGGGCGCGGCCTCGGCCCAGTCGGTGAGGTCACGCGCCTCGAAGACCGCGCGTCGCACCTCGGGGGGGCGCTCGGGCGCGGGCGCGGTGACGAGGTGTGGAGCGGGTGCGGTGACGAGTCGCGAGGGCTGCGACGCGTCGCGGGGGTGGCGCTCGTTGCGGCACGCGCAGACGAGCGCGAGGCACGCGATGGCCGCGAGGCTACGCACTGCCGATGGGCATGGGGATGCCCGCGATGCCTTCGAAGGGCTGCTCCCACACCTGCGCGCGCAGTCGCTCGATGCGCTCGCGGAGCTCGACCTGCTGCTTGACGAGCGCGTCGACCTCGGCGACCGAGGGGGCCGCGCCGGCCTTGGCGTCGGCGAGGGCGCGGCGCGTGGCCGAGAGCACCTCGAGCATCGAGCGGCGCAGCTCCTCGTTGGCGTACACGACGAACTCGGTGAGCTTCTGGCCGAAGCCGTCGATGGTGCCCAGGAGCTCGGGGCCGATCTTCGCGGCGCACGCGCGCACGGCCGCGGGCGCGGCGTCCATGGCCTTGCGCTTGACCTCGGCGTCGACGCGCTCCTTGAAGAACATCGCGAGCACGGGGGCGGCGAGGGTGAGCAGGCCGCCGACGATGAGGTTCAGGGTGATGGCGACGCCCATGCCGAAGGCGCCGAGGGCGAAGACGCTCACGTCGTACGCGAGCGTGTCGACCTTCACGTCGATGGTGCCCGCGCCGGGCCCGAGGAACTCTTGAAGGGCCTTGCCCGACTCGCGCGCGTCTTCGTTGACGATGGCCACGATCTGCTCGGCGAGGGCTTCGAGCCGCTCGCCGAGGGTGCGGGCCTCGCCCTCGAGCCACTTGCGCCAGGTCTCTTCGATGAAGCCCGCCATGTACTTCTGGATGTCGGCCGCGGTGGACTTCTCGACCTCGAGCCGGATGGCCGCCGCGAACTCGCCCGTGAAGGCCTCGAGGTCGCGCTGGGCCACCGCGCGGATGGCCGCGATCTCCTCGTCGATCCTGGCCTTGCGCTTGTCGACGAGGCCGCGCGAGGCCTCCATGTCGGCCTCGATGGCCTTCATGCGCCGCTCGATCTCGTCGGCGGTCATGGTGAGGGCGCGGCGGCGCACGGCGAGGGCGCGGCCGAGCAGGTCGCTCACGCGCAGGCCCTCGTCGGCGGCGTAGTCGACGAGCATGCGCAGCCGGTCGCTGCCGAGCAGCGACGAGAGGCGGCCGAGCAGGGCGTCGAGGCCCGAGCCCTCGCGGTCTCCGCGCAGCGCGCGCACGGCCGAGAGGAACATCACCGGCGCGCCGGGCACGAGGTGCTCGAGCTGCCGGCGCGCGTACTCCATCACCTCGGCCTTCTCGGTCTCCGAGAGCAGGTCGGCCTTGTTGATGGCGAACACGATGCGGTCGCGGCCCGCGCCGAGGAGCCGCTCGCGCAGGAACTTTCGCTCGGACTCCTTGAGGATCTGCCCCGCGTCGAGGAGGAAGACCACCGCGTCGGCGCGCGGCACGTAGCCGTAGGTGATCTCGGCGCGCTGGAGGTTCAGGTCGTTGACGCCGGGCGTGTCGACGAGGGTGACCTTGTCGCGCACGATGTCGGCCGGGTACTCGATCTCGACGCGCAGCACCTCGTCGGGGTTCACGCGCGCGCCCGCGACGAGCTCGTTCAAGCGCTCGAAGGGGATCACCTCGCGGGCGCCGCCCACGGGCCGCGAGCGGTCGTCGAGGGTGGTCTCGGCCGCGCGCCGCACGAGGGCGGCCTTCGGGGGGTCGCCGTAGCGCACCTCGTGGATGAGCGCCGTGGTGGGGGTGATGCCCGTGGGCAGCACGTCGCCGCCGAGCAGGGCGTTCACGAAGGTGGTCTTGCCGTGGTTGAACTCGCCGAGCACCACGAGCACGGCGCGCTCTTCTTGAAGGCGCGGCAGGCGGTCGGCGAGCAGGCGCTCGCGCAGGGTGGTGGCGCCCGCCTGCTGCGCGAGGTCGGCGAGCGAGGTGAGCGACGTGACGAGCTCCTGCTTG
>JBDHVF010000770.1:0-4307 GCA_039809605.1 Polyangiales bacterium
GCGCGGGCGCGCCGGTGAGGGGCGCGAGCGCGAGGGCGCGTCGCAGCGGCGTGTCGCGCGCGCCGCGGACGCACACCGCGAGGCCGTCGAGGTGCCCGCAGCGCGCGTCGGGCGGCAGGTGCGCGAGCAGCGGGTCGAGCACGGCCGCGGTGGTGAGCACGTACACCGTGTCGTCGCGCAGCTCGCCCGCGCGCACCTCGCGCAGCGCCTCGCGGCAGTAGCCCTCCACGGCGCGCATGGGAGGGCGCGCGGAGTAGCCGCCGTTGAGCGTCCAGCCGTTCTGCGCGGGCACGGTGGCGATGGCCGCGAACACGGGCCACGGCAGGTAGCGGTTGCGACAGGCCGTGTGCATGAACTTCGGCGGGAACAGCGCGAAGTGCCGGTAGTACGGCGCCGACGCCGCCCACGCGGGCGAGCGCGGGCGCCACGCCACGTCGCGAGGGAGTGTCCACTTCAGGTGCGCCGGCAGCACGTCGGCGAGCTGCGCCGCGGCCGCGAGGGCAAGCACGGTCGTGGCCCGCGCGGGCGGCAGGCGCGTGAGCACGGCGCGCACCGAGGCGATCACCACGAGGTAGCCGAGCGGCCACACGAAGCGCCCCGTGGCGCGCAGGTGGTCGAACACCCGCGCGAACGCGCCCGAGCGCTGCGTGAGGTCGACCAGCACGCGCGTGCCGAGGCACACCCGCGGCACGAAGGCCAGCAGCGCGAAGCCCGCGCACGCCGCCGCGAGCCAGCGCACGCCGTCGCGTCGCGGCTCCGCGGGGCGCGCGCGCAGCGTGAGCGCGAGGGCCGCGAGCGCGAGCATGAGGTTGCCGAGGCCGAGGTAGTCGTAGCCCTCGTGCTGCCCGTCGATCGAGGGCATACCCGGCACGATCGCCGCGAAGCCCCAACTGTTCACGAAGGTGTCGAGGTTGGCCGAGTAGGTGCCGACGCCTCCGGGGCTCTGCCCCACGCGGCGCCCGAAGACCCCCTGGCTCCAGAGCACGACGGCCGACGCCGCGAGCGCGACCGCGAGCGGGGCGAGCGCGGGGCGTCGCCGGGTGATCCACAGGCGCGCCACGTCGAGCGCCGCGAACGCCCCCACGAGCAGGAAGAGGTACGTGTGCACCGCGCTCGCGACCACGAGGGCCGCGGGCACGTACGAGCGCCGCGCGGCGGGGTCGCCGTCGCGCGTGACGAAGGGCGTCATCGCCACGAGCAAAAGCCACTGCGCGCAGAGCGACGAGTGCCCCAGCGTCGGGTGCGCGAAGCGCCACGCGAGCGTGGGGAACCACACGAACAACACCGACGCGAGCGCGGCCTGGGTGCGCGTCGCGCCGAGGCGCGTGACGAGGCTGGCGGCGGCGACGCCCTGGAGCGCGAAGCACGCGAGCAGCCACGCCCCGAAGTACTGAAAGGGCTGCGGCAGCAGCGCCCGCAGCGCGCGCATGGGCACGGCCACGAGCGGGATCGAGTCGGTCATGGCGACGGACGTCCCGATCGGGTGCATGTACGCGGGCGCGTCGCCAGTGAGCCACGTCGACCACGGTCCGTTGCGATAGAAGGCCCAGCCCAGGTAGTGCGTCGCCGGGTCGGTGTGCATGAGCCAGTCGATCGCGCGCGGCGCGAGGGGATGCAGGCCGAAGAGCGCGACGAAGGCCGCGAGGCCCAGCGCACCGGCCACGATCTGTGGCGAGCGAGCGAGGTCTTGCCAGCGGGGGGGGCGCATCGGCGGCCCGTGAGAATAGCCGCGTCTCGCGCGGCGACGATAGGCCGAAGCGGCGCCGCGCTCCGGGGCGCGTCTGCGCTTGTCGCCCTCGCCCCGTTGCCCCATAGCTTCGACCGATGACGTCGTCCTTCGAAGCGACCAGGCCCGCGGGTACGAACGTGGTGGGCGAGCCTTCCGGCGCCGAGGGGCTCGACGAGCAGCTCTTTCAGGCCGTCGAGCGGGGCGACGTGGAGGCCGCGCGCGGGGCGCTCGAGGGCGGCGCCGACGCGCGCTACGTCAGGGTCGAGCGCGGCGACTGCTTTCGCACGGAGACCCCGGTGCTCTACCTCGCGTGCAAGCGCCACGACCGCGCGCTCGTCGAGCTGCTGCTCGCGCACGGCGCCGACCCCGACGCAAGTTGGACGGACCGCGACTCGTGGTTCGAGCGGCACACCTGCCTCCGCGCGGCGATGCCCTCGATCGAGCTCGTGACCCTGCTGCTGGACAAGGGCGCCGATCCGAACCTGCCCTCCGAGTCGGGGGAGTCGTGCCCGTCGCCGACGCACGCCCTCGACGACGCGAAGGGCAACGAAGAGCTCACGGCGCTGCTGCGCAGCCGCGGCGCGCACCGCAAGAAGATGCAGTCGGCCGTCGAGAGGCGCGAGCGCACACTGAAGGAGCGCGGCGGCGCGGGGTGAGGTTCAGAGCACGGGCGGGAAGTCGGGCTCGCGCTTCGCGGGCTTCGCGGGCGCCGGGGCCTTCGGGTCGCTCGGGGCGGCGGGCTTCGCGGCGCGCCTGGCGTGCTTGCCGAGCACGCCGCGCAGGCTCACGAGCCGCAGCGCCGGGATCGACGCGTGGGCCTTGCGCCCCTGCGCGAACGCGCGCACGACGAAGTCGAGCAGCATGAGGTTGACGCCGTCCATGCGGTCGACCTCGGCCTGCGCGGCGGCGAAGTCGTCGGCGAAGGGCGTGTTCTCCGAGCGCTCGGCGGCGAGCGAGTCGGCGGCGACGGCGGCGCAGCGGTCGAGGCGCGCGGCGGTGACCTTCCACATGGCGCAGCGGGCGCGCACGTCGGGGTCGCCGCTCGCGAGGTACGCGCGGCCCACGTCGACGAGCGACGCGAGCGCGCGGCCGGGCCCCGCGTCGGCGTGGCCCTGCGCGGCGGGGCTCACCGCGGCGTCGACGCGCTCGCTCGCACCCGCGGGGTCGACCTTGCGCAGCGAGTCGGCGAGGCGGTCGCGCTCCACCGCGGCGGCCTTCACCTGTGCGAGGTTCTTCGCGGTGCGGGTCTGGCGCGTGCCGCGCCGCTGCGCCTTCTGCGCCTTCATGCGCGACCACGCGCGCTGGGCCTCGGCGCAGCTCCAGGCGGCCACGCGCACGACCTCGGGCGTCAGGTCGAGCGACACGAGCACCTCGGGCGGCGCCGAGAGCATGAACGCGTGCGCCAGCTTGAGGACGCGCGCGCCATCATCGGACACGCGCTGCGTGTCGACGCGGCGGCCCTCGGCGATGAGCTCCTCGGCGGGCACGTCGCCCACGATCGCGCGCACCTCGGCGTCGCTCGCGGGCCCGAGCTGCGCCGAGAGCTGCTCGATGTCGACGTCGTCGGGCGCCTGCGGGGCGTTGCCGTCGTCGGCCGCGCGCGGCGGAACGCTCGCGGTCGACGGAGGCCCCGCGGCCGCCGGCCTGGGGTGCTTGCTGATGGTGCGAACGGGCATCGGCGTGACTCCGATCTGCGACGGCGACCGCGCGGGCTGCGCGTGTCGCGCCGTCGTCACCAACAGGTAACGGCACCAGCGCGCGGTGCTTGAGGCGGGGATGGTGCGAGCCGAAGCGATGGTGTCCAGACGCGTTGGAGTGTCCGAAAAGCGGACGGGCCCACGAGATGGCAACCAGCTCCGCGCAACGTCGCGCATGAGCCGGTGGCTCATAGGAGTTGGCGTTCTCGATGCGGCTTCGAAGCGCGGTTCGATCGCGACGCCGGCAGCGAGAGACCAGCCGCGGCTCTGCGGAGCCGCGGCGCATTCGCGACGCTGCCAGCGCACGAAGTACAGTTCGATCGCGGCGCCGGCAGCGAGAGACCAGCCGCGGCTCCGCAGAGCCGCGGCGCATTCGCGACGCTGTCAGCGCGGGTCGCGCGCTGCGTCGCACGCTCGCCGACAACCTCGCGGATGCATCGCACGCTCGCTGACGACGTCGCGAATGCGCCGCGGCTCTGCGGAGCCGCGGCTGGTCTCTCACTGCCGGCGCCGCGATCGAACCGCGCTTCGCGCACGCTGACGACGTCGCGAATGCGCCGCGGCTCTGCGGAGCCGCGGCTGGTCTCTCGCTGCCGGCGTCGCGACCGAACCGCGCCTCGTGCGCCGCTGCATCGAGAACGCCAACTCCTACGAGCCACCGGCCCATGCGCGACGTTGCGAGGGGCTGGTTGCGCAACTCGTGGGCCTCACGCACTCGAAGCATGGAGCGACGAGCTTTGGCGCAGTGGGTCCATCGCATCCAGGCGCATGCCGGAGCCCGGCCCCATTGCCGGGCGATCCACCTTCGGTAGCGCCGGGTGAGCCGCGCTCGGCGAGCCCATGGAACCACGGCGAACCTGGCGCGGCGACGCGGACGCTCG
>JBDHVF010000771.1:0-4306 GCA_039809605.1 Polyangiales bacterium
CAGCCGACCGATCGACCCGGGGGTGGGTCAGTTTCGGGTGGCCAACGTGGGTCAGTTTGGGGTGGCCAAGGACAGCAGGCGCCCTCGCGCTGCGAGGGCCATCACTTCAACGCTCCATGAATCACGCTTCAGCTCGAAGTCGGCCGCGTCAGCGCATCGATCACGCGTCGTCGTCGAGCTCGATCGAGCGGCGAGAAGCGAGGAATGCGAAGGGGGCCATGGTCGCCCTCGCAGCGCGAGGGCGCCTGCGAGACCCAGGCAGCCCATCACCTCGTCTCCCTACGCTCAGCCACGCCCTCGCTCCGCGGGGGCGGGGCGCGCGGCAGCGGGGGTGGGGGCGCCGCGAAGGTGCGCGGCAGCGGGGGCGGGGCGCGCGGCAGCGGTGGGTGGGGGCTCCGCGAAGGCGCGCCGCTGCGCGAGTGGGCGACACGTCGCACACGCGAAAGCGGCTAAATTGACCTGCGGTTGGTATGAGCCCTCACGCCATCGCGAAGCGGTCGATCGCGTCGAGCAGCTCGTCGATCGCGAGCGGCTTGAGCAGCACCGCGGCCGCGGGCGCGGGGCACCGCGCGAGGTCGCGCCCCGCGGTCATCACCACCACGGGCACGCCCGCGATGCGCGGGTCGTCGCGCTGCCGCTCGCAGAACGCGCGGCCGTCCATCACGGGCATCATCAGGTCGAGCAGCACCAGCCGCGGCAGCTCGCGCGCGGCGTGGAGGAAGTCGATCGCCTCGGCCCCGTTCGAAACGCCCACCGCGTCGATGCCCTCGTCGCGCAGCACCTCGCAGACGGCCCTGCGCAGCGCCTCGTCGTCCTCCACCACCAGGACGCTCCGACTCATGAAACCTCCAGCGCCGCCGCGGCCGCGACCGCCTCGTGGCGCAGCGGGAGCGTGACGGTGAACGTCGAGCCCTCGCCGGGCGTGCTCGCGACGGCGATCGTGCCCCCGTGCGCCTCGACGATGTGACGCGTGATGTAGAGCCCCATGCCCAGCCCCCCGTAGTGCCGCACCGACGCGGCGCGCTCGAAGCGCTCGAAGATGCGCCTCTGGTGCTCGGGCGCGATGCCCACGCCGCGGTCGGTCACCGTGATGCGCGCCGCGCCCTCGGCGTGGTCGACGCGCACCTCGACGGGCTTCGACGCGCCGTACTTCACCGCGTTCGAGAGCAGGTTGGTCATCACCTGCTCGACGCGCTGGCGGTCCCAGCGGCCCGTGACGGCCGCGCCGCCGACGAACTCGACGGGCGCGCCCGCGCGCACCGCCTGCTCGCCGATGCGATCGCAGCACTGCCGCGCCACCTCGGCGAGGTCGAACTCCTCGGGCTCGAGCACCAGCTTGCCGGCGCCGATGCGCGCCACGTCGAGCAGGCTCCCCACGAGCGCGTCGAGGCGCCGGGCCTGCGCGATGGCGAGCGCGGCCTTGCGCTGCAGGCGCTCGTCGGCGCTGGCGTTCGCGAGCTGGCGCTGCAGCCCCTCGACCTGAAGGAGCAGCGTCGTGAGCGGCGTGCGAAGCTCGTGCGACGCGATCGAGAGGAACTCGTCGCGCGCCTCGATCGCCCGCTTGAGCTCCTCGCAGTCGGCGAACATCCCGAGCCAGCCCCGCAGGTCGTCGCGCCGCCCCTGCTCGGGCACCGCCTGGCAGATGTGCCAGCGGTACCCCCCACCCGCGAGCCGCAGCCTGAGCTCGGTGGTGAAGGTCGCGCCGCCGCGCACCGCGTCGCCCCACTCGCGCGCGACGCGCGCGTGGTCGTCGGGGTGCACCGCCTCGAGCCACTGCGCGCCGCGGGTCTCGTCGAGGCGCAGGCCCGTGAGCTCCGTCCAGCGGTGGTTGCAGTAGTCCACCGCGCCCTCGGCGTCGGCCGTCCACACGCACGCGGGGATGGTCTCGACCAGCGCGCGGTAGCGCTTCTCGCTGAGCAGCCGCGCCTCGGCGAGCTGCAGCTCGCGCTCGCGCCGGTCGGCCTCGCGCAGCGCGTGGGCCTGCTCCATGATGCGCTGGTCCTTGAGGTGCAGGTCGACGAAGATCGCCACCTTGGCGCGCACCACCCGCTCGTCGAGCGGCTTGACCAGGTAGTCGACCGCGCCCACCGAGTACGCGCGGTAGATCGCCCCCACGTCGTGGTGCGCCGCCGTGAGAAAGATGATCGGCGTCGAGCGCGACTGCTCGCGCTGGCGGATGAGCGTCGCGACCTCGAAGCCGTCCATGCCCGGCATGAACACGTCGAGCAGGATCACCGCGAAGCTCATCTCGAGCACGCGCCGCAGGGCCTCGGCGCCCGACGACGCCGTCACCACGTTGTGCTCCGGCGCCTCGAGCAGGTTCGCGAGCACCGAGAGGTCGCCCGGCCGGTCGTCGACCACGAGGATGTTCGCAGGGGCGACGGGGGCGGGAGGTTCCTGGCTTCGGTCAGCCATCATCACTGCACCTTGCGATAGAGCCCTCGCGCGCCCGCGAAGGGCTCGAAGGGCGGAACAGGCACGCTTGCGGGCTCGCGCTCTCCCAGGGCCAGAAATCCGAAGCGGCAGAGGCTCTCGCGCACGACGCCCAGCCTGCGAGCCGCGACCTCGGGCGAGAGCGCCGCGCCCCCGAGGCATACCACGAACTGAAACTCGTTGAACGACCCGTCGGTCGCCGGGTCGTGTTGCGCGAACACCACCCGCTCGGTCACGCACTCGCGCAGCACCGCCCGCGCGCCGTCGAGCGCGTAGTACTCGTCGAGCGACGACGGGCCGCCCGAGGCGCGGTAGCCCTCCGCCGCGCGGCCCATGAGCTCGCGGTCGACCCACGCCTCGCGCGCCCGGTCGAGCGCGGCCTCGTCGCGCTCGGTCGCCCACACCCGCGCGCGCGCGAGCAGCCCCGACTCGCGCAGCACCACGGCCGCGGTGAAGGCCGCCGCGCCGTCGCCGCAGCCCGACACCCACACGTTCACCGAGGGGTACGTGCGCAGCCGCGGCACCACGCGCTCCCGCACCGCGAGCCACAGGGCCGCGTCGTCGAAGAGCGTCGGGGTCATCGCGTGAGCCACACGCGCAGCATCGAGAGGAGCTGCTCCATGTCGACGGGCTTGGAGATGTAGTCCGACGCGCCGGCCTGGATGCACTTGTCCCGGTCGGTGCGCATGGCCTTGGCCGTGAGCGCGATGATGGGCAGGCTCTTGAACTCGTCGATCCGACGGATGCGCCGCATCACCTCGTAGCCGTCGAGCTCGGGCATCATGATGTCCATGAGCACCGCCTCGACGCCCGGCGTCTTCTGCAAGAGGTCGAGGCCCTCCTTGCCGTTCTCGGCGTAGTGCACGTTCACCCCGTGGCGCTCGAGCGCGCTGCTCACGGCGAAGATGTTGCGAATGTCGTCGTCGACGACCAGCACCTTGTGGCCCTGGAGCTCGGGCACCTTCTGGTGCAGCTCGCGCAGCATCCGGCGCTGAGACTCGGGCAGGTCGGCCTCGGCCCGGTGCAGAAAGAGCGAGGTCTCGTCGAGCAGCCGCTCGGGCGAGCGAACGTCCTTGATGACGATCGTCTCCGAGAGCCGCCGGAGCTGGATCTCCTCCTTCTTGGTGAGCTCGCGCCCGGTGTAGACCACCACCGGCAGGTCGCGCAGCGCGTCGTTGCGCTTGATGCGCTTGAGCACCTCGATGCCCGCGATGTCGGGCAGCCCCAGGTCGAGCACCATGCACTTGAAGAGCTGCGTCGAGAGCTGCTCGAGCGCCTCGGCCCCCGTGCCCACGGCCACGATCTCGACCCCGCGGTGGCCGATGAGCTCCACCAGGCTGTCTCGCTCGCGGGGGTCGTCCTCGACGAGCAGCAGCCGCTTGACGGGCTTCTCGACGAACGACGCCATCGAGGCGAGCGACGTGGCGATGGCCTCGCGCGTCGCGGGCTTCTCGAGGAAGCCGAAGGCCCCCATGCGCCGCGCGCGCTGGCGGTCCTCGGCGCCCGAGACGATCTGCGCGGGGATGTGCCGCGTCTCGGGGTCGTGCTTGAGCCGGTCGAGCACCGTCCACCCGTCGACGTCGGGCAGCCCCAGGTCGAGGGTGATCGCGCTCGGGCGGTACTTGCGCACCATCGCCACCATGCCGTCGCCCGTGGCCGTCACGATGCCCTTCCAGCCGCCCTCGCGCGCCACGTCGAGCAGGATGCCCGCGAAGGTCGGGTCGTCTTCGACGATCACCAGCGAGCGGTCGCCCGGCTGCACCCGGTCGCGGTCGTCGACGATCGCCGGCGCGCTCGGCGCCGCCTCCGACACGGCCGGCCTGAGCTCCGCGGGTTCGCGCGCCGACTGGCCGTTGCCGCCGTGGTCGGCCGC
>JBDHVF010000772.1:0-4301 GCA_039809605.1 Polyangiales bacterium
CGCAGCGAGAAGGCCGCGCCGCCCACGTCGAGCGCGGGGGTGCCCACGGCGAACGCGGCGACGGCGGCGACGGGCACGCGCGCCGCGAGGAGGCGCCGCACGAGCGGGAGCACGCCGCAGGAGCACAGGGGCAGCGGCACGCCGAAGAGCATCCCGCGCAGGGCCTGCGAGAGCGCGGCGCCGCCGTCGAGCCACGCGGCGACCTTGCGCGGCAGGAGCGTCTGCGCGGCGCCGGCGGCGGCGAGGCCGACGAGCATCGACGGCGCGGTCTCGACGAACAGCGGCCCGAGCGACTCGATGAACGACAGCTCGTGCGGCCGCGCGTGGCGCAGCGCGCTGTCGGGGTCAGGGATCCACGCGGCGATGGCGACGCCCGCGACGAAGGCCACGGCCGAGAGCCCCCGCGCGAGCGCGGTGGGGGCGCCCTCGCCGTGGCGGTGGGTCGCGAGGCGGAGCATGGCGCCGATGCCGAACGCGGCCACGGCGTCGAAGACCGCGTCGGGGATCTTCGCGAGCAGCGCGTTGCCGAGCAGCGCCCGCCACGGTGGCCGACGCGACGAGCGCGAGGCGCGGCACGGCCCGTCGCCACCCGAGCGCGGGCACGAGCGCCGTCGCGAGGAAGAGCCCCTCGGGCAGGCGGTGGAGCACGAGCGCGAGGCCGAGGCCGGTGCTCACCGGCTCGCGGTGCTCGCTGGCGGTGGTGGCGATCGCGAGGCCGGCGCCGTCGCCGAGCGCGTGCATGACGAGGGCGGGCAGCACGACCGCGGCGCCGATGCGCTCGCCGGCGTCGTGCGCGCGGCGGTCGGCGAGCCAGAGGAGCCCGTAGCCGAGCGCGACCAGCGCGAGCGCGCCGGCGCCGACGGCCTCGACCACGTGCGGCACGAGGTGCAGGAGCAGCAGCGCGGGCACGACGCCGAGGGTGAACCCGTCGATCGCGGCCGAGGGCAGCTCGCGCCCGCGCCCCCACGCCACCAGCAGCGGGCCCACGGCGAACCCCAGGAGCGACAGGAGGAGCACCGGCCCGAGCACGGCGAGCGTTCTGCACCGGCCGCCGCGAAATCGCAACCGGGTTGCAGTTGATATCCAGCGTCAGGTGCAGCGGTCGCAGCGGCCCTTGAGCTGGATCTCGACGTCGCGGCCCTTGAGGGCCTTGGGCGCGCCGCGGGCGGTGTGGATCTCGACCATCTCGTCGGGCAGGCACTGCACGTCGCCGCACTCGTCGCAGACGAAGTGGGGGTGGGTCTTCTCCTCGTGGCTGCGCGCGTCGTCGGCGCGGAGCTCGAAGCGCCACACGTGGTCGCCCAGGTCGGTGCGGCGCAGGAGGCCCGCGTCGGTGAGGTCGGTGAGGTTGCGGTAGATGGTGGCGCGGTCCCAGTGGGGCGCGAGCGCCTCGGCGAGCTCGCCGTGGGAGACGGGCGCCGTCGCGGTGAGCAGCCGCTGGAGCACCGCCACGCGCGGCGCCGTCACGCGCAGCCCCGACGTGCGGATGCGCTCGCGGAGCTCGTCGAGGGAGGGCGATGTTCGGGGGCGCACCATCGGCTCTTCGGTTCTAGTACCAACCGCCCCCCCTCCGCAACGGAGCCGCGGGGCGCGGCGGCGTCTATACGCTACCGGGATGCAGGTGCAACCCTGTTGCGAGCACGACGGCGCAGCGCGGCGGCGAGGGCGACGGCCGCGAGCGCGACGGAGCGCCCTGGCGCCGAGGCGCCGACCGCGTCGCAGTTGCAGGTGCCGTTGCCCGGCGGCGGGGCGCCCGCGTCGGGGGTCGCGTCGAGGGCGCCGTCGGCGCTCGGCGCGGGCGCGTCGCGGGGAACGTCGGCGCCCGCGTCGCGGCGTCCGCCGTCGGGCGGAGGGGTGACGCCCGCGTCGGGCTCGGGGGCCTCGAGCGAGCGCTGGAGCATGGGCCAGCGCTCGACGCAGACATCGGCGCCCTCGGAGCGCGTGGCGCAGCGCGGGGGGCCGACGAACTGGTCGAAGTTCGAGAAGTGCAGCACGGGTTCGAAGCTCTCGCCGCGGTCGCGCGAGCGCCCGAGCGCGAAGGGCTGGTTGACCCAGTCCGAGCACGCCCAGAGCACGCCCGCGTGCTGGCGCAGGCACAGCACGGGGACGCGGTTGACCTGGTGGAAGCTGTCTCCGCCGTCGTCGGAGCGCAGGAGCCCGGCCTCGATGCTGCCCACCCAGATCGTGCGTCCGTCGTCGGAGATCGCGAAGCCCAGCATGGGGTCGGGCGTGGTCGCGACGCGCCGAAAGCTGCGGCCCCCGTCGCGCGAGCGGCGGAGCTCGGTGCCGAGGCCCATCGCGGCGCGCACGTAGAGGGTGTCGGGCGCGGTCGGGTCGACGCCGCTCACCCACAGCGAGTCGGCGGCGCCCGCGTCGGGGGTCACGGGCGTGAGCGTCGCGCCCGAGTCGTCGCTGCGGTAGAAGATCGGCGCGAAGGTCTCGGTGTCGCGGCCGGTGACGTAGAGCCGCGTGGGGTCCGAGGGCGCGACCTCGATCGTGTCGAAGAGGACGTTGCGCAGCCCCGCGCCCTGGCGCGTGAACGCGAAGGTCTCGCCGTCGCCGCGGTAGACGGCGTTGGCGACGCCGGCGGCGCCCTCGATGGCGTAGAGCACGCGGCCCGCGGGGTCCGACGTGAGGTCGATGAACACGTGGCCCGTCGTGCCCGCGACGTCCGTGGCGCCGCACGCGTCGGCCGTGTGACGGATGCCGTCTTCGAAGCCGAACACCACGCTGCCGCTCGCCGACAGCTCGATGGGCGCGTCGAAGTTGATCGAGGGCACGAGCGGGAAGTACATCCCCTCTTCGCAGAGCCAGCCGAAGGTGCGCCCGCCGTCGCGGCTCAAGAGCACGCCGAAGGTGGTGCGCAGCGCGATGACGTCGCTCGCGGGGCCCGGGCCCACGACCACGTGCTGCGCCGTCGGGAAGCGTCCGTTCGCGCGCGCCTCGCCCGCGACGCCCGCGCACGCCGCGGCGCACGCCGCGGCCACGAACCGCTCACGCCATGTCGATCGCATAGGTGCGGAACTATCCGCGACGCGAGGCCCGCCGCGCAACCGCCCGCGCGTCGCGGATTTGCGGTAGAGAGACCGCACGATGCTCTCGCACGAGACCCATGGGCACGGCCCCGACGTGGTGTTCCTGCACTCGTTTCCGCTCGACCGCACGATGTGGACGGGGCAGCTCGTCGCGGCCGGCGCCGCGGGCCGGCGCGCGGTGCTCATGGACCTGCCGGGCTTCGGCCGCTCGCCCGTGCCCGCGGGGGCGGCGCCCACGATCGACACCTGCGCGCACGCGGTCGTCTCGACGCTCGACGGCCTGGGCTCGCGGCGCGCGGTGCTCGTGGGCCTCTCGCTCGGGGGCTACGTGGCGCTCGCGGTCGCCGCGCTCGCGCCCTCGCGCGTCGAGGCGCTGGTGCTGGCCGACACGCGCGCCGCGGCCGACGACCCGGCGACGCGCGCGGGCCGCATCGTGAACCTCGCGCTCGTGCGCGACCGCGGCGTCGACGCGCTCGTGGCGAAGATGCTCCCTCACCTCGTGGCGCCGTCGTGCCCCGAGGAGGTGCGCGCGCGCGTCCGCGCCGTGGGCGCCGCGCAGTCGCGCGAGGGCGTGACCTTCGCGCTGCTCGCGATGCGCGACCGGCCCGACCGCAGCGGGCTGTTGCCGACGCTCGGCGTGCCCACGCTCGCGCTCGCGGGCGAGCACGACGTCATCACGCCCCCCGAGGAGATGCGCGCCATGGCCGCGAAGATCCCCGGCGGGCGCTTCGAGGTGGTGGCGGGCGCGGGGCACCTCTCGAGCCTCGAGCAGCCCGCGCGCTTCAACGCCGCGCTCGAGCGCTTTCTGCGCGGGCTCAGCGTCGCTTCGTAGCGCGCTCGCGCTCGAGGCGCGCGATGCGCGCGTCGACGCGGTCGAGGTGCGCCGTCGAGAAGTACCGGTCGACGAAGCGCCCCACGCCGAAGAGCGCCGCGAGCGCGCAGATCAGCTCGGTGCGCTCGGGCGCGCCCAGCGCCTGGCGCGCGAGGTAGCCGAGGCCGTAGCCCCCCGCGAAGCACGCCAGCGCGATCGGGAAGAGCGCCGCGTAGCGGTTCGACTCCCACCACGTGATGCGGTCTAGGAGGCGCATGCGCTCCTCGCGCGCGCGTTCGAGGGGGTCATCGGGGAGCTCGGTCATGGGCGCCGCGGAGGCTACCATCACACGCGCCCGTCGAAGCGGCGACGCGCGCGGCGGGTAGTGGTCCGTGTTGAGCGCGGGTGGTGAGGTTTGCCGTCGCGACGAAAGTGGCTGTGCCAGAGCACCATGA
>JBDHVF010000773.1:0-4298 GCA_039809605.1 Polyangiales bacterium
CGCGCCCTCCCGCCGCCGCCCGCGGAGGCCGAGCCGGACGAGCCGCCCGCGGACACGGGCTTCCGCCCGCGCGGCCGCGTCGAGACGCCCGCCGCCGCGCCGCCCGCGGAGCCGGAGGCGTGATGCACCGCTGGCTCGCAGACGTCCGCGCGCTCTTCGGCCGCGACGACGGCCGCGCGGCCTACGCCGCCGAGCAGCGCACGATCCACCGCGCGTCCGCGCCCGTCGAGATCGACCCCGCGTTTCGCGCCGCGATGGCCGGGCTCGCGCGCTCGGACGAGGACCGGCTCGCGCTCGGCCGGAGCGCGCGCGATCCGTCGCTCCCGGTGAGCGTCCGCACCCGCGAGCTCGCGGGCGACGGGCACGTGCTCGTGCTGGGCACGTCGGGCGCGGGGAAGACGCGCTGCGTGGCCGGCCTCGCGCGGCAGCTCCTCGCGCGCGTCGCCCGCGACCCCGACGCCCAGGGGCTCGTCGTCGTCGACCACAAGGGCGAGCTCGTCTCCATCGTGCGCGCCATGATCGGCGAGCTCGTCGACACGCTCCCCGCGGCCGAGGCCGCGCGCCTCCTCGACCGCCTCGTCGTCGTGAACCCCTTCTCGACGGAGGCGCTCGTGCCGCTCCAGATCCTGCGGCGCGAGCAGGGGGACGAGCCCGAGCTCGTCGCGCTCGAGGCGACGAGCGTGATCGACCGCCTGGGCGGCGCGCAGCTCGGCGTGAACCAGGACGCCTTCCTCTTCCACACCATGCTCCTCGGCGTCGACCAGGGGCTCTCGCTCCCCGAGGTCGCCGACCTCCTCGGCGACCCCGCGCGCCTCGCGGCGACGGCGGCCCGGTCGCGCCTCGACACGGTGCGGTCCTTCTTCGGCGGCGAGCGCCGGCTGAGCGAGGCCTCCCTTCAGGGCGTGCGCGCGCGCCTCCACCGGCTCTGCCGCATGCGCAGCGCCCGCCTCATGCTCGGCGCGCGCGACGCGGTGTCGTTCTACGAGCTCCTCGGCTCGCGCATCCTGCTCATCGACCTCGGCTCGCCGCCCTTCGGCTGCGAGGACCTCGCGGCCTTCTGGGCGGGCATCCTCACCCTCAAGCTCACGCGCGCCATCTTCCAGCGCACCGAGGCGGACACGCGGCGCCCCGTGACCATCCTCGTCGACGAGTGGCAGGAGGGCGTCGCCGCGGGCGGCGGCATCGCGGAGCACTACGCGCGGGTGCTCTCCGTCGCCAGATCTCGTGCTGTTTCTCTGGTCCTGATCTCCCAGTCGCTCGCCCTCGCCGGGCGCGTGGAGCCGACGCTCCCCGAGGTCGTCGCGACCAACACCTCGGTGCAGCTCCTCTTCCGGGCGTCGGCCGCGGACGCGCGCGCGATGGCGCACCTGCTCCCGGTGACCGGCCGACGGCTGCGCCCGCCGGTCGCGCCCTGGGAGGAGCGCCCGCGGACGCCCTTCCTCGACCGGCAGGCCGAGCGCGAGGCCCTCGTCGCGGAGATCCCGAGCCTGCCCCAGCGCACGCTCTACTTCTGGAACCGCCACCACTCGCCGCGCGCCGAGCTCGTGCGCGCGCTCGACGTGGAACTCCCGCCCGCACGCCACCGCCCGCCCGAGATCGCGTGGCGCCTCCAGCACGGGGCGCTCGCGCGCCCGCTCCACGTCCTGGAGGCGGACCTCGCCCGCGCGGGCACGCCGCTCTTCCGCCCGCACACGACGCCTGAGCGAGTCATGCCCGCCGCCCACCCGCCGCCCGCCCCGCCGTCACGGCGCCCCGCGCGGCGCCATCGCTTCCGCTGAGGCGCAACGCCGGCCGTGCGCCGGGCATGTCCAGGGCGGAGACCTCATGAGCACTCCTCGCCACCCCCTCACCGTGGGGCGCGTCCTCCTCTTCCTCCTGGGGAGCCCCTTCTACGCGCTCCACGGCCTCCTCCTGATCGCCCGCGGCGTGCGCGCGCTCGCACACCGCGTCCGCGCCGCGCGCGCCGCCCTCGGCGCGACCCTCGTCTGCCAGAACGGCCACCCGAACGCGACCGTGGGGCGCTGGTCCTGCGCGGCGTGCGGGTCGACGTACCACGGCTGGGTCGGCCGCTGCGCGGTCTGCGCCGCCCCCGCCGGCAGGATGGACTGCGCCGTGTGCGGCGTGGGCATCCCGCTCCCGTGGAGCCGCGCGTGAGCCGCCCGCGCGCGCAACGCGCCCGCCCGAACCCTGCCGCGCGGAACGTCGTCGGCGAGGGGCGCGATCGGGAGGTGCTCGAGGACATCGTCTGGGCGGGCTACCTCACCACGGGGCAGGTGACGGCCCTGCGCTTCCCCACGCGGCGGCGGGCGCAGCGCCGCCTCCGCGCGCTCCTCGACCACGGCCTCGTCGCGGCGCACCTCCAGGGCGACGCGCTCCAGCGCGAGACCTTCTTCACCCCCACGGCGAAGGCCCTCGCCTGGCTTGACGAGCGCGGGGCCTTCCCCGCGGGCGCGCCGCGGACGCTCCGGCTGCCGCGCCCCCAGAAGCTCGCCCACGCGCTCGGCATCCGCGACGTGTTCGTCGCGTTCCTCCTCGCCGAGCGGGACGGCCGCTTCACGCTCGACGACTTCCGCTTCGATGGCGACCTCACGCGCGACCCGACCTTCGCCCCGCGGCGGCTCATCCCCGACGGCCTCGCCGCCATCACCCGCGACGGCACCTCGCTCCGCGTGGGCGTCGAGTACGACCGCGGGACCGAGACCACGACGACGCTCCGGGCGAAGTTCCGCGCCTGGCGCGACGTTCTCGCGCAGCCCGCGGCGCCGCCCCTCCAGCTCCTCGCCGTGGTCCGCGGCGCGCGGCGCGCCGACTCCGTCCGCCGCCTCCTCGCCGAGACCGGCGCCGAGCCCTGGTCGGCGGTGGTCGAGGAGGGGGGCGCGGGCGACCTCCTGGCCCGCGGGTGGCCGTTCGAACCGGCCGCACGGACTGGCCGCACCGAACGGCCAGCCCCGTCGCCGGAAGCGCTGGGATTCCGGCCGGTTGGCGTCCTGCCCCCCGCGGCGTTTGGGGCTTCCGCGCGCGTGAAGCTGTAGCGGGAGGAGGGAGAGGACGAATCGCTGCAACGCGGGCGCGGGGGCCGGCATGAGGAGAGTGCACCTCTCAACCACGAAAGGAAGTCGACATGAACCTCGACGGCATGGGCGGCGGTCGCTGAGACCGACCATGTGCACGACAACCACGGCAGCCGAGCGACGGGGCGGACGCGAGGAGGGTCCGCCCCGTTTCCATTTGGGCGTCAGGGCGTAACGGCGTCGCGGAGCCCGAACGCGGGGGCGAGCGCCGCGAGGCGCGTGTGGTGCTCGGGCACGAGCGACCAGATCGCGAGGGTCACGTCCGGCAGGTCGGCGGTTGCGTCAAGCGCGGTGACCACCGCGGCGAACGCCTCGTCGGCCGAGAGCCGCGGGCCGCCACGCGGCAGCACGGTCGCGATCCGCGGGGCGCCGTGCGCGGCGCACAGGCGGGCGGCGTGCACGAGCGCGGAGGTCGCGACGGCGCGCATCGCCGGCGAGCGGTAGGGGACGGACCCGTCGTGGGGGAGGATCGAGAGGGCGACGACCGCGGCGAAGCGACCGCCCGGGGGTGCCGCCGCGAGGCACGCCCGACCGGGCGGGAGCGGCAGTTCCCACGCGCCCTCGATCTCGTCCCACGCCTCCTCGCCCCAGCGTGCGCGGAGCTGGCGCGCGACGTTGCCCTCCATGCCGCCCGACGCGCCGTCGATGGCGACGAGGAGCGCGTCCGCGGGAGCGTCGAGGACGTTGCCCTCCCGAAGTTCGAGTCGCATGGGCGGGGATTCTACGGGCGCCCGCGCCGCGCGCTCCGAAGTTCATCGCGGCGGAGGCGGTCGGGCGCCGCGTGGTCAGGCGGAGGTCGCCCGGGCGGCGCTCGTCGGGGACGTAGGTGCGTGATCGACCGGGCGCCGCTGGACCGCTCCGGGGCGGTCGAGACTCGCGCGGGGGATCGGACGCGGCGCATGCCGACCGACATCCGGGACCACCTCGCGGGCCGCGCTCGCCGAGCAGCCGGACCCGCGGGCCCGGTCGATAGACGCGTGAAGGAGTCCGCCGCCGTCATCGCGCAGCGAAAGGCCCTCCACGGCGACGCGCGGGCGCGGCTCGTCGCTCGACGAGCGGCGCGCTCGCGCACGCCATGGATGGAGCCGCTTCGCCAGGACGCCGCGGGACCGCCGCGGACGGGTCGTGCGCGCTCCCTGCGCCCTGCCTCCGGTCGTGGCCTGCGGGCGTGGCCCGCGACGAGGCGCCGGGATGGCGCCGCGCGCCGCGGCGCGCCGACGCCCCCTC
>JBDHVF010000774.1:0-4294 GCA_039809605.1 Polyangiales bacterium
CGGCATTCCTTCGCCGTCGCTCCTTGCCCGACTCGCGGCTCCTTGCGGAACCGCAGGTTTGCACCCGGAAACGCTCTTACGTCACGCAGGCCGCGCGCACCTGGCGGAAGTCGGTGACGCCCTCGAGCACCTTCTCGATGCCGTCTTGCAGCATGGTGCGCACGCCCTCGCGCGCGGCGGCGGCGCGGATCTCGTCGAGGTGCGCGCGCACGCGGACGCCCTGCTTGATGCGCTCGGTGCCGGGCAGCAGCTCGTGGACGGCGAGGCGCCCGCGGTAGCCGGTGCCGCGGCACCTCGAGCAGCCCACGGCGCGGTGGGGCGCGGGGGCGGCGTCGCGCGCGCCCATCATGGCGGCGAAGGCCTCGTCGCCGTAGGCGTCGCCGATGCGCTGCCACTCCTCGGGCGTGGGCGAGTAGGGCACCTTGCAGTCGTCGCAGAGCCTGCGCACGAGGCGCTGCGCGAGCACGCCGCGCAGGGCGTCGGCGAGGCTGAGGGTGTCGACGTCCATGCCGAAGAGGCGCGTGAGGGTCTCGGGCGCGCTGTTGGCTTGCAGGGTCGAGAGCACGAGGTGGCCCGTGAGCGCGGCCTCGATGCCGATGGCGGCGGTGACCCGGTCGCGCATCTCGCCCACCATGATCACGTCGGGGTCGGCGCGCAGGAAGGCCCGCAGCACCTCGGCGAAGCCCACGCCGATGCGGGGGTTGACCTGCACCTGGCGGAGCCCGGGCTGCACGATCTCGACCGGGTCCTCGGCGGTGAGGATCTTCATGTCGGGCGTGTTGAGCGCGCCGAGCGCGGCGTGGAGCGTGGTGGTCTTGCCCGAGCCCGTGGGGCCCACGACGAGCACGATGCCGTAGGGCTGGGCGATCATGTCGCGAAAGGCCACGAGGTTCCTCGCGCTGAAGGCGAGCTCCTCGAGGGGCATGGGGCGCCAGGCCGAGAGCAGGCGCAGCACCACGTCTTCGTTCTCGCCGACGGTGGGCAGCGACGCGACGCGCACCTCGACGCCGCCGCCCGCGGTCTTGACCCTGAAGCGCCCGTCTTGCGGCCTGCGGCGCTCGGCGATGTCGACGTCGGCCAGCACCTTGATGCGCTGCACGAGCGCCTGGCGGTGCATCGCGGGCACGGCCACGTAGTCGACGCAGTCGCCGTCGATGCGCATGCGGATGCGGCACGGCCCGAGCTCGCCGTTGGGCTCGATGTGGATGTCCGACGCGCCCTTCGCGGCGGCGTCGAGCACCATGTGTCGCACGAGGCGTGCGATGACGGCGTCGGGCTCCTGGGCGTTGTCGGCGGGCAGCGCGTCGTCGTCGTCGGCGTCGGGCACGGTCGACGCGCGCTCGTCGAGGGCGTCGACGAGGCGAAAGACGTGGTCGCCGTCGGTGGCCGCGCGGGGCTGCTGCGCGGGCGCCGGGAGCGACGCGCCCTCGGGGGTGACGGCCAGCAGCGGGGGCTGGATGAGCACGCCCGACGGCGCGGGGTTCTGCGCGCTGAGGTCGATGTACGAGAGGATGTCTCGACGCAGGCCGACGACGAACTCGATGCGGGGCGCGAGGCGGCGCTGGCGCACGGCGTCGAGGAGCTCGAGCGCGTCGGGGTTCTCGACGGCGAAGAGGAGCGTGCCGTCGGGCAGGAGCGCGAGCGGGGCGCACGCCTGCGCGCGCATGAAGCCCGGGCTCACGCGGTCGAGCAGGGCGCGCGGCATGCGGAAGCGCCCGTCCCACGCGAAGAAGCGCAGGTGGTGCCAGTCGGCGAGGCTCTGCCCGATGGCGTCGCGCGGGACCTTGTACTGCTCGATGAGCACGGCGCACACGTCGGCGTCGGCCTTCTTCGCGCGGGCGAGGGCCTCCTCGAGCTGCGCGTCGGTGACGAGCCCGCGGGCGAGGAGCATCCCGAAGCGCGCGCTCTCGGGCCGCGCGGTGGCCGACGCGCCGAGCTGGCGCTCGACGGGCGGGCCGAGGAGCCGGCCGACCTCCTCGGCGAGGCGGAGGTCGTCGGGGCGAAAGTCCATGCCGTCGAGCGAGTTGACGAACTCGATGACGCCGACGACGCCGCGCTCGCCGGCGATGGGCGCGGCGAGCACCTGGCGCGTGCGGCTCGGCATGCCCTGGTCGCGCGCGGGGTCGTGGCGCAGCTCGGGGTGCAGGGCGCGCAGCTCGGCGGCGTCGTAGGCGTTGCGCACGGTCACCGCGCGGCGGGTGATGGCGACGAAGCCGGGGATCGACGCGTAGGTGCGGGGAAGGCGGAGCGAGGCCTCGCCGCCCGATCGGGCGAGCGTCCAGAGGAGCGTGTTGCGGGGGTCGGTGGCGAAGAGGTTCACGCGCTCGGCGTCGAGCAGCGAGTGCAGCAGGTCGCGCGCGTTGAGCAGGAGGTCTTTGAGCGAGCGCGCCGACGCGACCACCTCGCGCAGCGCGAGGAGGAGGGTGCGGTAGCGCGGGCGCGACTCGAACGCGTCGGCGGCCGCGGGGGGCGGCGGCCGCTGCGAAGGCGGCTGCTGGGAGGGGGTGGGCGGCGGACGTTGCGAGGGAGGCATCGTGCGGCGAGCGTATCGAGGCGACGGCGGGGATGTGAAGCGCCTCGACGCGGGCGCGTCACGTCGGCTGTTCGTTGAGCGCCGAGAGGGCCGCGACGCGGCGCTCGCCTGCGGCGAGCATGAGCCCGAGCGGCAGGCCGTAGAACACCGCGTGCAGCACGGCCTGCTGGAACTGCGGCGCGTCGAGGAACCACGGGTACGCCGCGCGCGCGATGAGCTGGAAGTTGAGGGCCCACAGCGCCGCGCCGTACGCGAGCCCGAGACCCGCCTCGCGGGCGTAGCTGCGGGCGGTGGCGCCCGGCGCGCGCCCGAGGAGCTCCGAGTACGCGAGCCCGAAGAGCGCCGAGAGGGCGAGGTGCACCGCGTTGCCGAGCACCGCGATGTCGTCGCCGCCCGCGGTGAACGCGCTCCGCCCGAGCACGATGCTCGCGGCCATCTGCGACGGCCGGATCGCGGGCACCCCCGTCGCGACCGCGGCGACCACCTCCGCGACCATGAGCGCGATGCCCGAGAGCACTCCGAAGATCAGCCCCTCTCCCACGAGGGTCTTGCCACGCGTCTCCATGACGACCTCCGACACTCGTAGGATGATCCCCGATGGGCCTCGGGCACGCGTGTCGCACGGCGACGGTGCGCTCTTCGCGCCGGGTTTGTCTCGATTCGCAAGCGCGCGGCGGTGTGGACTACCCTCCCGCGCCGAGGTGCAACGGTGGCCAACGCGGCTGGCGAGACAGACGACGACGAGCTCGCGCCGGGGACGGACTTCGCGGGCTACGAGGTGGTGCGCCTGCTGGGCGCTGGGGATTTCGGCGCCGTGTACGAGGCTGCGCGGCGCTCGGACGCGCGGCGCGTGGCGCTCAAGGTGCTGCGCGTCGAGGCGCAGGCCGACGACGAGGTCGTCGCACGCTTTCTGCGCGAGGCCCGCGCGGTGGCGCGGCTCAAGCACCCGAACATCGTCGCCGCGGTCGAGGCGGGGCAGCAGGAGGGGCGGCTCTTTCTCGCGATGGAGCTGCTCTCGGGCGAGACGCTCGGCGCGTTGATGCGCCGCGAGGCGCGGCTGCCGCTCGGCCGCGCGCTCGACGTCGTCGTGCCCGTGATGGCCGCGGTGCGCACGACCCACGCGCAGGGCATCGTGCACAGGGACCTCAAGCCCGACAACGTGCTCGTGACCGAGCCCGAGCCCGGGGTGGTGCGGCCGAAGATCCTCGACTTCGGGCTCGCGAAGATGGCCGAGCCGGGGCTCCAGCTCACGGGCAAGGACACGGCCCTGGGCACGCCGAACTTCATGTCGCCCGAGCAGATGCTCTCGCCGCGCAGCGTCGACCCGCGCAGCGACCAGTGGGCCCTCGGGGTGATGCTCTACTACATGCTCACGGGCGTGAAGCCCTTCGAAGGCAGGACGCTCGGCGACACGCTCAAGAACGTGCTTCAGCGCGAGCCCGCGCCGCTGCGCGAGCTCGCGCCCGAGGTGCCCGAGGCCGTGGCGGCCGCGGTCGCGCGCGCGATGCGAAAGCCGCCGCACGAGCGCTTCGGGTCGGTGCACGAGTTCGCGCAGGCGCTGCTGCCCTTCGCGAGCGACGCCACGGCGCTCGTCTACGCGAGCGAGTTCTACACGGTGTCGGTGTGGGAGGCGCTCGGCGAGGAGCCTCCGCGCGTGGCCGAGGCCCGCCCGCGCCCGTCGCGCAGGCCGCGCTCGGCGCCGCCACCGGCGACGACGTCACGACCGCCCGCGACGAGCTCCGCGCCGCCCGCGCGCTCGAC
>JBDHVF010000775.1:0-4287 GCA_039809605.1 Polyangiales bacterium
CTCGTCTCAATACGCTCAGCCACGCCCTCGCTCCGCGGGGGCGGGGCGCGCGGCAGCGAGGGTGGGGGCTCCGCGAAAGCGGCCAGATTGACCTGCGGTTGCTATGAGGGGGCAACGCCTCCGCTACCCCGGCGTGCGCGAGACGCCTTCCTACAAGCTGTTCGCGCCCCATTTCACCGCCTATGAGGGCTGGGGGTGGGGCCGTGAAACGCCCTGATTCCCGGGCAGAAAACGACGGGGTGCCTCAGGGCTCGTGTAGCATCGCCGCCCGATGGACCTTCGAGAGCACGCCCACGCGGGCACGCGCCGGCACCCGTGGGAGACCGCGCGCGCCCGCTTCTTTCGTGACGTGCTGCGGGAGTCGGGGCGCATGGGGGCGGTCGCCCGCGTGCTCGACGTGGGCGCGGGCGACGGGTGGCTCGCGCGCGCGCTGCTCGACGAGTGCCCCGCCTCGGCGCGGCTCACCTGCGTCGATTCGAACTACGACGACGCGTGGCTCGCGCGCCGCGACGACCCGCGCGTGACCTTCGCGCGCGCCGCGCCCGACGAGGCGGCCGACCTCGTGCTCGCGCTCGACGTGGCCGAGCACGTCGACGACGACGCGGGCTTCGCGCGCGACCTCGCGGCGCACCTCGCGCCCGGCGGGGCGCTGCTCTTCTCGGTGCCCACGTGGCCCGCCCTCTTCACGTCGCACGACGTGGCGCTCGGGCACCACCGGCGCTACACGCCCGAGGGCGCGCGGCGGCTCGTCGAGGGCGCGGGCCTCGCGGTCGAGCGCAGCGGCGGGCTCTTTCTCTCGCTGGTGGCGCCGCGCGCGGCGCAGGCGGCCCTCGAGCGCGTGCGCCCCCCGCGCGAGGTCGCCGCGACGAGCCTCTCGTGGAAGGGCGGCGCCGCCCTCACGTCCGCCGTCGAGTCGGTGCTGCGCGCCGACGCGGCCGTGGCGCGCTGGGCGTCGTCGCGCGCGCTGCCGCTGCCCGGACTGAGCTGGTGGGCCCTGTGCACCCGAGCACGCTGATCGTCCCCTGCTACAACGAGGCGCGGCGCCTGCGCGTGGGCGAGCTCGGGGCCTTCGCCGCGCGCGACGACGTGCGGCTGATCCTCGTCGACGACGGCTCGACCGACGGCACGCTCGGCGCGCTCGACGCCGTGCGCGCCATGGCGCCCGAGCACGTCACGGTGCTCGCGCTCCCCCGCAACGCGGGCAAGGGCGCGGCGGTGCGGGCGGGCCTCGCGCTCGCGCTCGGAGCGGGCGCCGAGCGCGTGGGGGATTTCGACGCCGACCTGGCCACGCCGCTCGAAGAGATCCTGCGCATGCGCGAGGAGCTCGAGCGCCGCGGCGTCGACGTGGTGATCGGCTCGCGGGTGCAGCGCCTCGGGGCGGCCATCGAGCGCCGCGCGCTCAGGCACTACGCGGGGCGCGTGTTCGCCACGGCCGCGGCGCTGGCGGTGAAGGTCTCGGTCTACGACACGCAGTGCGGCGCCAAGCTCTTTCGCGTGACGCCCGCGCTGCGGGCCGCGCTCGCGGCGCCCTTCGTGTCGCGCTGGGCGTTCGACGTCGAGCTGCTCGCGCGGCTGCTCCACGGCACGGGCGCCGCGCCGGGCCTCGGCCCCGAAGCGTTCTTCGAGATGCCCCTCGAGCGGTGGGCGGACGTCGCGGGCTCCAAGCTGCGCCCGCGGGCCATGGCCGTCGCCGCGGTCGACCTCGCGCGCGTCGCGTGGGAGGTGCGCCGCCCGCGGTGACGCTACTGCGCCGAGATGCGCACGGGCCGCGTGGCGAGCTCGTGGGCGAGCGAGGCGCGCGCGGGGTCGCTCACGGGCGTGACGCGCCACTGGATCATGCGGTCGAGCGCGGCGCCCTCGATGGCGAGCTCGGTCTGCGTGCGCACGTCGCAGCCCGCGCCGTCGGCGAGGCTCATGGGCACGGCGTTGCAGCGGTTGAGCGCGCCCGTCACGATGGCGTTGGCCGACGAGACGTTGCCCAGGGCCTCCTCGGCGCGCGCGCAGAGCAGGCACACCACGCCGTCGCGCTGGAGCGCGGCGGGCGCGCGGCGCGCCGTGTCGCTCACCACGCGGGGCATGCCGTGATCGAGGTAGCGGCGCAGGAGCACGCGCGTCGCGACGGCGTCGTCGGGGTGCCGCGCCACGCGCTGCTCGAGCGCCCCGAGGCTCATGCGCTCGGCCTCGGAGGCGCGGTCGAGCACGGGGCGCACGCGCACCCACTGGCCGCCCACCCACGCCGCGGCCACGGCCCCCACGATCGCGAACTGCGTCCTGATCTCCATGCGGGCCGATTCGCCTCCGTCGCGGGGCGTGACACTTGTCGGCGCCCGAGGGTTCCCGGGTAGAGTACCCCAAACATGAGCCCCGAAGAGATCCGGACGCTCCGCAAGGACCTGGGCCTCTCCCAGCGCCAGCTCGCCGAGGCCCTCAAGCTCGACGTCGACCTCGTGCGCGCCTGGGAGAAGGAAGACCAGTTCCCCACGAAGGCCCACTGCGAGGCGATGGCGAGGCTGCGAGAGAGCCCCCCGCCGAAGGTCTCGAAGTCGAACCCCGCCCCCATGCAGGTGCTCGCCGACCCGAGGTTCTTCACCCTGGTGAGAAAGCTCGTCGCGCACCCGAAGCTCCGCGCCGAAGCCGAAAAGCTCGCGGCAGAGTACGCCGACCCCGCCGAGGGCTGAGCGCAACACGCGACAACTGGCGTTGCGGCTCGCACACGTGGGATCATCGCGCGCATGGCAGCCATCGGGGCCGAAGAGATCCCACCGATCCTCGCCGCGCGGGGGTGGGTGCCGCGCACGATCGACAAGCGCACGTGGCGCTGCACCGTGCCCACGACCGCGGGCAACGTGCGCGTGGTGGTGCGCCACGCGGGGTCGTGGCTCTACCTCGCGGTGATCCCCTTCCTCGAGCCCGACACGGTGAAGCCCTGGGGCAGCGGGAGGTACCCCTCGCGCTTCCTCGGGCGCATCCTCGCGGTGAACAGCAACCTCTCGCTGGTGAAGTTCGCCCTCGACGAAGACGGCGACCTCACCCTGCGCGTCGAGCTGCCCACCGAGTCGCTCCAGTCGCGCGAGGTCGACACGGCCCTCACGCTCCTCGCGACCACCACCGAGCAGTACCGCGCGCCCATCCGCGACGCCCTGCTCGACGCGGGCCGCGCCGCCGAGCGCGCGCCGTCGGTGCTGCCCGACGCGCCGCCCCTCTCCGAGCCCCCGCCCGAGGCGCCCGACGTCTCCGTCGCCGACGCCCCGCCGGGCGACGCCGTCATCGCCGTGAGCGACATCGCCCTCGCCGAGCCCGACGAGGCGCCGCCCTCCCTCGACGCCGCCGCGCGCGCGGCGCCGCTGCGCTCCGACCCGCCGCCCCCCGAAGAGTGATGCGCCCCCGCGCGTGGCTCCCGGCGCTCGCGCTGCTCCTCGCGTGCCGCGGGCGGGCGCCCTCGCGCGCGGCCGACGCGGGCTTCACCGAGCCGCCGCCGCCCGCGCGCCCCGCCGACCTCGCCGCCGTCGCCCACTTCGGCCAGCCCCGCGCCACCGTCGAGACCCTGGGAGACGCCCTCGGCGCGCGCAGGCCCGTCGACCTCGTGCTCGTCGCCGCCCTCGGGGTCGACGTCGCCGTCGTCGCCGCCGTCGACTCCGCGCGCCCCATCGACGTCGCCGTGCTCGCGGGAGCAGCCCCCGGCTACGTCTTCGCGATGACCCCCGCGGGCGCCTCGCACGCCCGCTCGCAGCTCGCCACGCGCTACCGCTTCGTGCACGCCGAGGGACTCGGCGAGCGCCTCGCGCCGCGCGGAGACCCCGGCCTCTCGTCGCCCGACCACCGCCTGCCCTGCGCGCTCGTGAGGGTGCCTTCGGCGGTGTCGTCGCGCGTGGTCTGCGCCTCCGACGAGGCGGCGCTCGTGCGGGCCGGGCGGTGGGTGGCGTACGAGTCGGCCGCGAGAGCCGCGTCGCGCGTCGACCTCGAGGCGAGCGCCGAGGGGGAGCGCTTCGGCCGCGAGGCGGGCGCCGCCCTCGGCGACGCGATCACCCGCGCCCAGCGGCAGCTCCTCGCGGGCGCGAGCGCGGCGCGGCGCGAGCACGACCGGCCGCCCGACTACGGCGACCCCGAGGCCGTGGTCTCGGAGCTCGGCGACGTCGCGACGGAGCTCTCGTCGGCCCTGGCCTCGGTGCGCCGCGCGGCGCTGCGCGCCGAGGTGTCGCGCGAGCGCGTCGACGTCGCCGTCGACCTCGCGCTGCCGCCCGACGGGGCGGCGTCGCTCCTCGCCGACGCGCGCGAGCGGGCCGCGAT
>JBDHVF010000776.1:0-4283 GCA_039809605.1 Polyangiales bacterium
CGTCGAACCTCGACGACGCCTCGCTCGCGGCCCGCCTCGACGCGGACCTGCTCGACCGCATCGGCCTCCTCTCCGTGCGCGTGCCTCCGCTCCGCGAGTGCCGCGAGGACCTGCCCGGCGACTGGCAACACGTCTGGGCCGCGATGCGCCAGGGCGCCGAGCTCCCCGCAGAGGGGCCGACGAACGCGCGGCTCCGCGAGCGGCTCCACGCCGACCCGCTGCCCGGCAACCTCCGTGACCTGCAGGCCCTCGCGCTGCGCGTGATGGCCTGGTGGCCGGATCGCGGCGCGGACGCGCTCGACACCGCGCTCGCGGAGTGGTCGACCGGCGGCCGCGTGCGCGCGTCGGAGGGGGCCCTGGCCTTCGGCGCCGGGCCGCGTCGGGAGCGGGTCGCCGCGTTCTGCGCGGCGCTCGCGCGAGAAGCCCACGACCGATGGGGCAGTTGGAAGCGCGCCGGGGAGGAGCTCGGGTGCGATGAGAAGACGCTGCGCGACGACGCGAAGGGGTAGACGCCGGGCCTCAGAGGCGCGAGGGGTCGGCCGGGCGCCGCTGGATCGCGCGTGACGCGCGCCGCAGCCAAGGGCGGCGCCTCGGTGGCCGCTGCATGCCGCGCCATCGGAGGAGTCGTCCCGCGGGGCGTCGCTCGCCGCGCATCGGGCCCGCGGGCCCGGCCGACCGTCGCTGGAGATGTCACCGCGCGCCTCACGCGGCCTCGAGGCCCTCGGACGTCCACGGGAAGGCGATCGCGTCGGCGACCTCGTCCAAGGTCATCCGCGCGACCTCCTCCGGCGTGAACCCGAGCGCTCGGATCTCACGACGATCTGCGTAGTCTCCGGCCGCGATCGAGCGGTGATGCACGCCCCGCTTGAACGCCTTGATCTCGTCTTGCTGGCGCTGGATGTACTCCGCCAACTCGTGCTCCTCGAGGTAGCGGCGACTCTCCGCGAGACGTTCGGGGTCAGGCTCGGCAGCTCCGCCGCGGAAGATCTGGTAGCTGGGCGTGAGGTAGCCGCCTTCATCGTGGAGAGTGACCGTGGCGGTCGGCAGGCGCCGCGAGAGCCAGGTCACGAATCGCGTGATGAGGACGGCGTTCCACTCGTCGTCGGCCACCTTGGTGAGTCCCTCCGCGATCGGGATGGGCTGGTCCTGCCTGCGCACGAATGCGTCGGCTCGCCGGAGCCGTTCGCGCTCGTCGAGGAACCAGAGCGAGGGCCACTCGCAGGTCCAGGTGAAGCGATAGATCAGGAGTTCGCGCGCGACGCGGATCTCCCGCTCGGCGCTCCGGTAGTTCGTCACGTCGTCGTAGATGGCGTAGTGAAGGGTTCGTCCCATAGAGAAGTGAAGTTCGTGAATCAGTGGGCCCGATGCGCGAACGACGACGCTGCGAGACGACGGACCTCCGCTGGCGCGTGAGTGGTTCGTGGTGAGCACCTCCACGACGACCATGCATCAACGGTCGCGCCCGTTGCGGGCGGATCGACCGACCGTCAGCCTCCGGCCGACGACTCGCCGCCTGCCTCGGCGTCGGGTGCTTCCGTTGGGTCGCCCGGCGCGTCTGGCGACGCAGGAGCACCGCTCGCGGCGGCCGCGACGCGCGCGACGATGCCGTCCTCGACGAGCTCCGCGGCGCGCGCCTGGAACCAGTCCTGAAACGCCTTCTGCTGGTCGGGCGCGCCGAGGAGCGGGAGCACGCTGGCGCGGGCGCGGACGAACTCCCACTTCGAGTCGGCCGGCAGGTGCTCGCGCGTGACCTCCCCGCCGCGTGCGAGCCACTTCGCGACGGCGGTCCCGAACGCCGCGTCCTGCTCGAGTGCCGTCGCGACGGCGCTCGTCGGGCTCACGTGCAGCGCGAGGAAGAGGTCGGGCAACCCCTCGACGAGCGTCGGCGTCGCGGGGCGGCCCATGTAGAGCCCGACGAACGCCCCGAGCTGCACGCTCCAGCTCCAGGGGTTGCGCCACAGGAGGTACGCGTAGCGCTGGTACTTCGACTCGATCGGGGGCTGGCGCTTGTTGCGACTGACGAGCGCGAGACCGGCCGGCGACAAGCGTTGGATGACGCCGTGGGCGGCGTGCAGCGACCACCCGTCGAAGGTGTTCCAGGCGTCCCACGACGAGAGCATGCCGGAGAGGGCGTGGAGGTGGATGCGGGGCATGGCGACTCCGAGCGTGTCGATGAGGTGGTGGAGCTGGTGGAGGACGAGCGGCGCGCCGGGCCAGTCGAGCTCGCGGAAGCGCTGCCATGGCACGACGCCGAGCCAGCGGTGCGTCGCGTGCCCGCGCACCGGCAGATGCGCGACGTGCTTCGCGACCGCGGCGACGTGGGCGGTGGCGAGGTAGGTCTCGACCTGCTGCGCCGAGGGCGGGTCGTGGATCTTGAGTTCGAGGACGAGGGGTGTGTGGCCGGGCCAGCGCAGCGTGATGTCGGTGCGCCCGCCGGTGACCTCCTCCTGGGTGTCGACGGTCGGAGGCGTGGCGACGTGCGCCCAGCCGTCGAGCGTGGCCCAGCCGACCTTCGCGACGAAGCGCCGCCACACCTCGGGGTGCTCGAGCGCCGCGGCGAGGGCCGCCTCGAGGAACGCCTCGCGCGGCACGTTCGCGTGCGTGGCGTAGTGAAAGAACCTCCCGAGGAGGCGTTCCGCGCGGCTCGTCACCCGCTACTCCCAGCGCAGGTCCGGCCGCAGGCGCACGCGCGCCCCGTCCCACTCGTAGGGCAGCACGCCGAGCGTGACGCCGTCGGGCTTCATGGCGTCGCGCAGCCACGCGAGGGGCGAGTCCTCGCCGACGCGCACGAGCGGGTGCACGTCCTGGACGAGGAGCCACATCGCGATCCGGTCGGCACGCCGCACGGCGTCCATCGCATCCCCGCCCCCGGCCACCGCGCGCCCGCCGAGGTTGCCCGTGCGGACGGCGTGCAGGAGGCGTGCGTACCAGAGCGCCTCGGGGAGGATGCCCACCTTGCAGTTGCCCCCATCCTTGAGCTCGAAGAGGTGCACCGTGCGCCCGTCGCGCGAGGGGGTCCACAGGTCGATCTGGCTCTTGGCGCCGGGTCCCCACCGTGTCGCGGCGCTCACGGCACCGTCGAAGAGCCCCACCGGGAGCTGGCGCCGGAACCCGTCGATCGCGCCGATGGGCGCGAACTCGGCCGCGAGTTCCTTCTGCTGCGTGAACGCGACCTCGATGGCGTGCTCCCCGCCGCGCTCGGGGCGCGCGACCGCGTCCCGGTCCGCGATCGCGGCGTTCAAGGTGGGCCTCGCGGGCCAACGCACCTGCACCGAGGGCACGCTCTCGAAGCGCTCCGGCACGAGGCGCGCGAGCTCGTGCAGCACGAAGGCCGAGCGACGCCCGTGCGGGGTGTCCGGCACCTCCCCGTCGACCACCTCGACCCGGGCGCGAACGCTGCGCCCCGCGAAGAGCCCGGCGCGCTCGAACCACCACGCGAGGCACAGCGCGAAGAACGGCGCCGCCGCCGCGTCGTCCTGCAGGTTCCGCTCGAGGTCCTCGGGGCGCACCTCGGCGACGACGGTGGGCCCGGCGCTCGCGTCGAGGCGCCACCGTGCCGACGACGGCACTGCGACCGCGCGTTTCATGTACCCGCGCAGCGCGCGAAGGCTCTCCCCAAACAACTCCTCGGCGTCTTGCACGGTGTCTACCCCGGAGGATACCGCGGGGTTTGGCTGCGGAGGCGATGTAAAGATCGCGGAGGGCCGGGCGCCTCCGTGCTGCGCCGCGGCCGCGCGTGGTGACGTGGGGACCTCGGCGTGGAGACGCACGCCGTCGCGGCGCGTGGTGGACTTCGGCAACGCGCGCGCCGACGCGCGCATGGATGGGCGTGGAGGAGTTCGCCGAAGTGCCGCGCCGACGTGTCCCGGGACCCCATCGCGGCGCCGTGCGCGCCGAGCGCCGGACCCGATCCCTCACTCACTCGCACCACCCCTATGGACCCGAACCTCGTCTGCAACGTGCTCGCCGATCCCCCGCGCGGGAGCGCGTGGCTTCTGCTCGCCCTCGCCATCCTCGTCGTCGTCCTGCGCGCGACCCGTCCGCGGCGCCGGAGGTGATCGCGCTCCCCGCGAGCGTCGCCGTGACGACCCCGTCGCGCTCCGTTGCCGCCGACCCCATGCGGTGCCGCGCGCCCTCCCGACCGCCCCACCCGGCCGTGACGCCCTGCCCTCCGGAGGCCGCACGCGACGCCTCCGCGCGCAGCGCCGTCGGGCCCGCGGTGGCGCGCCGTCCGTGGGCCTCGCGGCGCCTGCACGCGTCGGTGACGACCGCGCGAGGGGGCG
>JBDHVF010000777.1:0-4280 GCA_039809605.1 Polyangiales bacterium
TTGCGCCCCGAAGGGGCCGCATCCTTGCACAGCCCGGCGGCTCGACGCCGGGTTTGAGCAACCCTCACGCCCGCATCCCACGCGCGGACGCGCAACCCTCACGCCCGCATCACCCGCGCGGATGCGCGCCCCCGACGCCCGCATCACCCGCGCGGATGCGCGATCGTCACGTGGGCGCTCATCCCCCGGTGGGTCGCACCACCTGCTCGCGGGGGGCGTTGGGGTCGACGTAGCCGATGGCGTCCTGCGCGCGCTGGAGGGCGGCGGGCGTGGAGGGCGTGAGGTGCCAGTGCGGCCGCACCCGCCCGTCGACGTCGTCGTACCACCGCACGAAGAGGAGCCACTCGCGCGACTGGAGGCGGGTCGCGCTGTTGCGCACGGTGTTGTACCCGACCTCGCCCTCGGAGACGAACAGGTCGACGCGGCGGTCGTCGGGGAGCGTGCCCTTCATCGGGCTGCGCGTGGCGACCGTGGTGAGGCGGTAGGAGCCCGACGAGGTCGACTCGGCCCCCGCGGTCACCGTCTCGACGCGCACGACCACGATGATGTCGGCGTTGCGCGCGAGGCCGTCGATCTGGCGGCGCCAGTCGGAGGCCACGCGGCCGCCGAGGTCCTCGACGTTCTCGACGTAGTCGACCGAGTCGTCGAAGAAGGCCGCGAGCTCGGGGGTGAACGGCGCCGCGACCACGCGCCTCGAGTTCGCGCTCGACGACGAGCACGCCACGCCACCGAGCGCCAGAGCCAGCACGAGCGAGAGACGAACCTTCATCGATTGCAGCGGTAGCACCCTCGGCGCCCCGCCGTCGAGTCATTGCTGCGGGTGCGCGTCGCAGAACGCCCGCAGGTCGCCCGGCAACGGAGCCTCGACGCGCAGCGGGGCGCCCGTCACCGGGTGCGCGAGCTCGATCGCGTGCGCGTGCAGCGCGTGCCGCGGGAGCTCGAGGAGCGCCAGGGTCTCTTCGTCGGGCGGCGCGTCGAGGCAGCGCAGAAAGACCTCGTCGCCGTGCGCGTAGAGCTTGTCGCCCACGATGGGGTGTCCCGCGTGGGCCAGGTGCACGCGGATCTGGTGCTGCCGCCCCGTCTCGGGGTGCGCCGCCACGAGGGTGTAGCCCGCGAGGCGCTCGACCACCTCGACGCGCGTGAGCGCGTGGGCGCCGCCCCGCGACACGGGCCGCACGCACATCTTCACCGACACCTCGGCGCCCTCGAGGGCCATGGGGGCGTCGACGGTGAAGCGCTCGTCGGCCACGCGCCCGTGCACGAGCGCGAGGTAGGTCTTGTGCACCGCGCGCTCGGCGAACGACTGCTTGAGCGCGCGCTCGGCCGCGGGCGTGCGCGCGGCGAGCAGCACCCCCGAGGTCTCGCGGTCGAGCCGGTGGGCGAGCACCACGCGCTCGCCCGGAAAGCGCTCGGCGAGCACGGCGGTGAGCGTGTTCTGGTGAAAGCGCGCCGTCGGGTGCACCGGCAGGCCCGCGGGCTTGTCGACGGCGACCACCTGCGCGTCGGCGAAGAGCAGCGGCACGTCGCGCGGCGCGTCGGGCTCCTCCCACCGCGGGCGGAACACCACGATCACCTCGCCCTCTCGAACGCGGTGCGAGGCGCGGAGCTGCCGCGCCGAGGCGTCGAAGGCCCAGTCCTCGACGATGCGCTGCGCGCGGGTGCGGGTGAGCCTCGGGAGCTCCAGCGAGAGCCAGCGGTCGAGCCGGTGCCCGGCGTGCTCGGGGCGCACGGTGAACACCGACGTGAGCGCGTCGTCGGGCACGCCCTCGGGGCGCACGAAGACGGGGCCCGCGCGCGAGGGCCGGGGGTCGTCGCGGTGTGCGTCTCGCCGTGCGCTCATGGGGGAGCGTTGCGATGCCACGGGGCGCGCCGGGTGTCCATGGCGGCGGCGCCTCTCTTGCGCCCGGCGCCCGCCGCGGGAATAACCCGTCGGGCCGTGAGCGCTCCGGAGACTGCCGTGCATACGCGCGTGGCGATCGTCGCCCTGGTGCTCTCCGTCGTTCCGCTGCCGGGCCTACCTCGCGAGCGGCTCAGGGGCGCCGCCACGCCCACGCCGCACGCGGTCACGGCCCCGTCGAGGTCGCACCCGCGCCGCGTGCTGCGGGGCCGCGCCGAGACGCCCGAGCACGCGCCCATTGCGGGCGCCACGGTGCAGGCCGTGCTCGCCCACGAGGGTCGCACCTGGCCCCTCGCCCGCGCGCTCACCGCGAGCGACGGCGGCTTCGCGCTCCCCGACCTGCCCGAGGGGAGCTACTGGCTCACGGCCACGGCGCCCGGCCGCGCGCGCGCGCTCACGGTGACGCGCGTGGTGGGCGAACCGTCGCCCGTCACGCTCACGCTGGGCCCCGGCGCGCGCATCGAGGGCGTGGTGCGGTCGCGCGACGCGTCGGGCGAGCGGGGCGTCGCGGGCGCGACGGTGCGCGCGTGGCGCGAGGGGGGCGCCGTCGACGACCTGCCGTATGCGGTGCGGGCCGACGGAGACGGGCGCTTCGTGCTCGACGCGCTCGGTCAGGGGTCGTACCGCGTCGAGGTGGCCGAGGCGGGCTACGAGCTCGCGCGGCGCGTGGGGGTGCCCGCGCCCACGTCGTCACTCACGCTGACCGTGCGAGCGCTGGCGTCGCTCGAAGGCGTGGTGCGCACGCAGCACGGCGACGGGGCGCGCGGCGCGGCGGTGGTGCTCGCGGGCTCGGGCGTGTGGCCCGCGCGCGCGGTGCCCGTGCTCGACGACGGGCGCTTTCTCATCACGGGCCTCCCTTCGGGCGTGTACGAGCTGCGCGCGAGCCGCGACGACGACGTGGCCGAGCCCCTCGCCCCGCTCGTGCTCGAGCCCGGCGACCACCGCGAGGTCTCGCTCTCGCTCGGCGCGGGCGCGGCGATGGAGGGCGTGGTCGTCGACGCCGAGACCCGCGCCCCCATCGCGGGCGCGCGCGTGGTGGTGGCCGAGGAGGCGCTCTCGACCGCGCCCCGCGCGCTCGTGGCCGACGCGCGCGGGAGGTTCCGCGTGCCGGGGCTTCTGCGACGGACGCATCAGGTGTCGGCGCGCGCGACGGGCTACGCGCCGCGCACGGGCGTGGCCGTGAACCCCGTCGACGGCGAGGCCACGCTGGCGCTCGACCGCGCGGCGGTGATCGACGGCCGCGTGGTCGACGGCCGCGGAGACCCCGTCGCCAACGCGCAGATCGAGCTCTCGGTGCGCGACCACGACGGCGCCGTGGCGTGGCTCACGGGCGCGACGGTGGCCTTCCGCGAGGCCCTCTTCGGCGCGCAGGCGCGGGGGCCGCGGCCGCTCGTGCCCGCGGGCGAGCTCGGGGTGATGCCCGGGCGCGTGCCGCTCATCCCGCTGGTGCCGACGCCCGCCGGCGTGACGGCCGAGCGCGCGGCGCCGGGCTTCACGACGGGCGCCGACGGGCGCTTTCACATCGACGAGGTGCCCCCCGGCGTGGTGGTGGTGACGGCGAACCACCCGGCGTTCGTGCTCGGCGACAGCGAGGGGAGGCTCGTTCGCGCGGGCGAGCGCGCCGAGCTCACGGTCACGCTCCACCGCGGCGGAACCATCGACGGGAGGGTTCTCTCGGAGCGGGGCTTCCCGCTGCGAGGCACGCAGGTCGAGGTGCGCAGCACGACCGACCCCGTGCCGCGGAGGGTCTTCACGGTCGAAGACGGCACCTTCCGCGTGCCCGCGGTGCGGGGCCACGTGGCGCTCGTGGCGCTCGCGGGCGCGCGGGTGGCGGCGCGCGCCGAGGTCGACGTGGCCGACGACGCGACGGTGCCCGTGACCCTCACGGTGCCCGGCGCGCTGCGGCGCATCGAGGGGCGCGTGACCGACGCGCGGGGCTTTCCCGTGGCGGGCGCGTCGGTGTCGATCACGGCGCTCGACCGCGCGGCGCTCGGCTCGGCGACGACGATCACCCACGCCGACGGGACCTTCGACACGGTGATGGGCGGCGCCCACGGGGTGAACCTCGAGGTGCGCCACCCCGACTACGCCCCGCGCGGGCTGCGCGTCGAAGACCCATCACACCCGCTGCGCGTCGAGCTCGGCGTGGGCGGCGCGGTCGAGTACGAGCTGCGGAGTGACGGGTGCATGACGGCCCCCGCGCGCGTCGAGCTGCGTACGCCCTGCGGCCCGGTGCGCGTGACCGCGAGCGAGGGCGACGTCGCGCGCGTCGAGCGCCTGTGCGCGGGGCGCGTGACCCTCGTGGTCGACGCGCCCGGGTGCGTGCGCGCGGAGCGCTCGGTGACGGTGCCCTCCTCGGGCGAGGCGCGCGCGGGCCGCATCG
>JBDHVF010000778.1:0-4279 GCA_039809605.1 Polyangiales bacterium
GCGCGCGGCAGCGCGGTGAGGGGGCCGAGTCAACGACCGCGCGGCCATGCCCCGCGCGCTACGTCAACGGCCAAACCCGAGTCTGACCGCCCCACCGCCCCGCTCTCTCCAACGAATCGCTCAACACCGCGCCGCCACCCGCCGTTGATGCGGGTGTGACCGCCCACACCATCGGGAAGCGAGTCGGCAGCCGGTACGTCCTTCGTCGCGCGCTCGGGCGCGGCGGGATCTGCACCGTGTACGAGGGCGTTCACCTCTTCACCTCGCGGCGCGTGGCCGTGAAGATCCTGAACGACGAGTTCCGCCAGCACGAGGAGGCGCGCCTGCGGCTGCTCGACGAGTCGCGCGCGCTCGGCATGGTGCGCCACCCCCACGTGGTCGAGATCCACGACGCGGGCACCTGGGACAACGCCCCCTACGTCATCATGGAGATGCTCGAGGGCAGGAACCTCGAGGGCCTTCTCACGTCGCGCGGGCGGCTGAGCCCCCACGACGCGGTGACCGTCGTGCGGCAGGTGGCGCTCGGCCTCGGCGCCACGCACCGCGCGGGCATCGTGCACCGCGACGTGAAGCCCGGGAACATCTTCATCGTGCGCACGCCCATGGGCCGCGAGAAGGCCACGCTGCTCGACTTCGGCGTCGCGCGCCTGCCGCGCGGCGCCGACAAGACCACGCAGCGCTTCGGCAACCCCAACGGGGTCGTGGGCACGCCCGAGTACATGGCCCCCGAGCAGGCCGTGGGCCGCCCCGACGTCGACGGGCGCGCCGACCTCTACGCCCTCGGCGTCGTGCTCTGGGAGCTCCTCACCGAGGCCGTGCCCATCGCGGGCAGCTACCAGGAGGTGGTCGCGGCCCACGCCACGCAGGAGCCGCCGTCGATCCGCCGCGCGCGCCCCGAGCTGCACCCCGCGCTGCACGACATCGTCGACCGCTGCCTCGCGCGCGAGGCCCGCGCGCGCTTCCCCGACGCGCAGGCGCTGGTGAACGCGATCGACGCCGCGGGCCTCTGCCGCCCCACCACGAAGCTCCTCGACTACGCGCCCGCGCCCGAGCTGACCTTCTCCGAGCCCGTGAGCGCGCTGCGCGACGACCTGAAAGACACCCTCCCCGATCCGCCCTCGACCGCGCCCGCGCGCGCCGACGCGCCGCGAAAGCCGCGCGGCCCGCGCGCCCCCTTCAACGCGCCCGTGCGCGTCTCGGTCGACGGCGAGACCGTCGACGTGCGCGGCGAAGACCTCGCCGAGACCGGCATGCTCGTGATCGGGCCGCAGGGCTTCGTCGTCGGCGAACAGGCGCAGCTCCGCTTCGCGCTCCCCGCCACGGGCGACGTCATCAGCACCGCCGCCGTCGTGCGCTGGGTCCGCGCCCGCGAGGGAACCGCCAGGGCCGCGTGCGCCATCGGATTCGAATTCGTCGACCCCCCCAACTCGCTGCGCGCCGCCCTCGCCAGCTACATCGCCATCATGGCCCAGAGTTGACCGATGCCCTGCGGCCCTTCGCTCCTTCGTCTTTAGCTCAGCCGTACAAAAAAATTCGCGCGTCCATGGACGCCAACCTACCTACACGTCATCATGGGGCCCACTGATGAAGCGCCCCGCCCATCTCGCCGCCGCCCTCTCGCTCGCAACGCTCATCCACGCCGCCTCGTCCATGGCCCAGGGAACCGTGCAGGACCACGGCGCCCGCCATGCGCTCGCGCTCGCGAGCGACGAGGCGTGCGAGGTCTGGCGTGGGGACATCCACGGCAACGACCCGTCGGCCGAGATCACCGTGCGGCTCTGCACGCGCGACGGCCACGTGACGGGCACCTTCTCGTGGTCGAGCCGCGAGAGCGGTTGGGACCGCCGCGCGCTCGAAGGGGAGTGGCGCGACGACGGCGCGCTGCTCGTGGCGCGCGACACCTCGATGCTCGAGGTTCACCCCCTCAACGGCTGGACGCTCTGCACCGCGGACGCCTACTCGCTCCGCCGCGTCTCGCCCGACCGCCTCGAGGGGACGTACACCTCGGAGCGCTGCCGCGACCACGGCGCGCTCGCGATGACCCGCGTTCCGGCGCCTGTCGCCAAGCCCTCGGAGGCCCCGCCGCCCCGCCCCGTCGCCGCGCCCCTGGTCAACGCGCGCGTCGCGCACGCCGTGTCTCACGCGGGCGTCGCGAACTGCAGCGCGTCGCCGGGCGCGACGAGGGCGCCGGGTGCGTGGATGCTCGTGGTGGGGGGGGCGATGCTCGCCCTCGCGCGCCGCCGCGTGCGCGCGTAGCGAGGTCAGCTCTCGCCGAGAAGAGACGCGAGGGCGTAGATGACCGCGAGGGCGATCGCGAGCCACACGGCGCCGTGCGCGATGAGCCGGGGCGCCGACCACTCGGCGTCGTAGCGGCGCATCAGCTTGAAGTCGTCCGAGAGTTCCTCTGCGTGCTGCTCTGCCATCGGGTCGTTCTCCGGGTGCCGTCTATAAGGTCATTCCTCGCGCCGAGGCAAGCGGCAAGCGCCGAGGGCTAGGCGCGCTTGACGCCGCCCACCACGTGCTCGACGAGCGGGCCATAGCCCTGAATGGCCGCGCGCTGGAGGTAGAGCCCCATGCCGCGCAGCCCCCCGAGCTCCTCGCCGCCGCCCGCGCGACCGGGGCCTCCGTGAAGGAGCTGCGGGAGCACCGTGCCCGGCCCGAGCCACGCGCCCGACACCTTCGCGTTCACCACCGTCACGCGCCCGTGGAACGGCGCGACGCCCATCACCACCTCCGCGGCGAACGCGCGGTCCTCGGTGTACACGCTCGACACGAGCCCGCCCCCGCCGCGGCGCACGAGGGCCACCGCCTCGTCGGCCCCGTCGTACGGCACGATCGTCGCCACGGGCCCGAACACCTCGTGCTCGTGCACCGCGTCGGCGCGCGCGCCGTGGTCGACCTCGAGCAGCGTGGGCGCCACGAAGTACCCCTTGCCCTCGGGCGCGCCGATGCCCCGCACCGCGCCCGCGCCGCCGCAGAGCACCCTCGCCCCCGCGGCCACGAGCTTCTCGATGCCCGCGCGCACGTCGCGGAGCTGCGCCGCCGTCGACACCGGCCCCATGGTCACGCCCTCGGCGCGGGGGTCGCCGACCTTCACCGTCGAGAGCCGGTCGAGCAGGTCCTCGCGCGCGGCCTCGACGAGGTCGCGCGGCACGAACACCCGGCGGATCGCCGTGCACTTCTGCCCGGTCTTCTGCGTGACGTCGCGCGCCACGTCGGTGAGAAAGAGGTTCCAGCTCTCGCCGCCGCGCTCGATGTCGGGCCCGAGCACCGCGGCGTTCAGGCTGTCGGCCTCGATGTTCACGTGCGTCGAGCTCGCGATGAGGTTCGGCTTCGCGCGCAGCGTCGCGCCCGTCGCGCCGCTGCCCGTGAACGCCAGCACGTCCTGCGGGCCGAGGCGGTCGATGAGGTCGCCCGTGGAGCCCGCCACGAACGAGAACGCCCCCGGCGGCAGCGCGCCCGACTCGACCAGCAGCTCGGTGATGCGCCACGCGACCAGGGCCGTCGCCGTCGCGGGCTTGCTGATCACGGGCACGCCCGCGAGCAGCGCCACGGCGGCCTTCTCGGCCGTGCCCCACGCGGGGAAGTTGAACGCGTTCACGTGCACCGCCGCGCCCGCGCGCGGCACGAGCACGTGCTGCCCCGTCACCCGCGACGAGCGGCCGAGCGAGACCGCGTCGCCGTCGGCGAGCCACCGCGCGTCGCCGAGCGACTGGCCGAGCTCGGCGTACGCCGTGAGCGTGCCCGTCGCCCCGTCGATGTCGAACTTCGCGTCGGAGCGCGTGTTGCCCCCGTTGGCCATCGCGAGGTCGAGCAGCTCGTCGCGCCGCGCGTGAATGGCCTGCGCCATCGCGCGCAGCATCTCGGCCCGCTGCGCGAACGACCGCGCGCGCAGCGCCGGGCCGCCCACCTCGCGCGCGTGCGCGAGCGCCGCGGCGAAGTCGACGCCCTCGGAGCTCGCCTCGGCGAGCGGGACCTCGGTCGAGGGGTTGACGAGCGTCGCGGGGCGGCCCGCGCCGGCCACCCAGCGGTCACACACGTAGCTCTTCAGCGTCGTCATGGCGCGCGAACTTAGTCGACCGCGCCCGCCGGGGGAAGCGCCCTCGCCGGCGCCCCTTCGAGCGCGGCGCGCACGCGCGCGTCGATCCTCCGCCGGTAGCGGTCGCGCGGCGGGTAGGGGCACGCGAGAAAGGCCTCGCCGTAGCGCATCGCGCAGGCCGCGTCGCCGCGCCGCCGCGCCGCCTCGGCCAGCACCGCGAGCCCGCGCGCGCAGCGCACG
>JBDHVF010000779.1:0-4278 GCA_039809605.1 Polyangiales bacterium
GACGCGGCGCGCGGGCGCGCGCGAGGGCGCGACGCGTGGGCTCTGCGCGAGGGTCACGGTGGCGTCGGGGCGCGTGTACGCGGGCGAGCGCCGCGAGCACGCCGCGAGCGCGAGGATGAGCAGCGATCGGGCGGCGCGCGCCATCGAGGGGGCGCGGCGTCAGCCCTTGAGCAGCCAGCCGAAGAGGGCGCGCTTGAGCGTCTCGCGCCCCATGACCGAGATCGACTCGGTGAGGGGGATGCCCTTGGGGCACACCTGCACGCAGTTCTGCGCCTTGCCGCAGTCGGTCACGCCGCCGACGCCCATGATGGTGTCGAGCCGCGCGCCGGCCTGCATCCTGCCCGACGGGTGCATGTTGTAGAGCCGCACGAGCGAGAGCACCTGCGGGCCCATGAACGCCGAGTGGTCGTTGTAGTTCGGGCACGCCTCGACGCAGCAGCCGCAGGTCATGCAGCGCGAGAGCGGGTACATGACCTCCTGGTCGTCTTGAGAGACCCGCGGGCCCGGGCCGAGCTGGTGCGAGCCGTCGACGGTGATCCACGCCTTCGTGCGCTTGAGCGCGTCGAACATGCGCTGCCGGTCGACCACCAGGTCGCGCACGCGGGGGAACTTGCTCATGGGCTCGAGCACGATGGGCTCGCCGCCCGGCGAGAGCTCGTGCACGAGCGCCGAGCACGACTGGCGCACGCGGCCGTTGATCACCATCGTGCACGCGCCGCAGACCTCCTCGAGGCACGAGCAGTCCCAGTTGACGGGCGTGGTGGCGGCGCCCGACGCGGTCACGGGGTTCTTCTGCACCTCCATGAGGCACGAGATCACGTTCATCATCGGCCTGCGCGGGACCTTGAACTCCTCCCAGCGGGAGGCGCCCTTCCCCTCGCCGCGCTTGATCTTCAGGGTGACGGTGTCGCTTGCCATGGTGTCCTCGCCGCTCCGTGGTGATCGTCAGCGCTGCGACTCGGGGGTCGGCGCGGTGGTCTCGACGGGGGGCTTCTTCACCTTGCCGTAGTCGCGCACCGCGAGCTTGAGGAGCGAGATGTCGACGGGCTCGTACGAGAGCCTCGGTCCCTCGGGGGCGTACGTGGCGAGCGTGGTCTTGAGCCAGTTCTGGTCGTCGCGCCCCACGGCCGTCGGGTCGCCCGGGTGCAGCTCGGGGTCGTACTCGGGCTTGTAGTGGGCGCCGCGGCAGTCCGCGCGCGCGCGCGCGCCCGCCGCGATCACCTGCGCGATGTCGAGCATCCCCTCGAGGTGGCGCAGAAAGACCACGGGCTGGTTCACCGTGCCGCTCGCCTTGTCGAGCGCGGCGCAGCGCTCGTGGCGCTCTCGCATCTCGCCGAGCTTCGCGATGACGTCGTCGAGCTCCTTGTCGTGGCGCTCGACGGTGCAGTACGTGAGCATCATCTCGCCGAGCTCGTCGTGCAGGCGGTAGGGGTTCTCGGTGTAGTCCGCGCCCGAGCGCGCCGCGAGCCGGTCGTAGTCGCCCTTCGCCTCCTCGAGCGCCGCGTCGAAGAGCGCGCTCGAGACGTCGAAGGCGCTCTTCTCCGCCCCGTCGCGCCACGTGGCCATCGCGGGCCCGGCGACCATGCCGCCGTAGATGCACGAGAGCAGCGAGTTGGCGCCGAGGCGGTTGGCGCCGTGGTACTGGTAGTCGACCTCGCCCGCCACGTACACGCCGGGGATGTTGGTCGCCTGGTTGCGCGCGCTCTGGGCCTTGAGCGTGCCGTCGTCGGCCTTGTCGAAGTCGCACCAGAGCCCGCCCATCGAGTAGTGTACAGCGGGGAAGATCTTCATCGGGTTGTCGTAGGGGTCGACGCCGACGAACTTCTCGTAGATCTCGAGCACGCCTTCGAGCTTCTTGCGCACGGCGGCCTTGCCCGACGGGGTCTTGCAGAGGTGCGTCACGTCGAGAAAGGCCGAGCGCTGCCCCTCGGCGCCGTAGCCCTCGTGCACCACCGTGCGGAAGATCTCGCGCGAGGCGATGTCCCTCGGCACGAGGTTCTTGTATTTGGGATAGCGCTCCTCGAGGAAGTAGTAGCGCTCGGACTCGGGGATCTGCGCGCCGGGGCGCTTGTCGTCGCGGTCCTTGGGCACCCACACGCGCCCGCCCTCGCCGCGCACGCTCTCGGAGATGAGCCGCAGCTTGTCGGTGCCGGGGATGGCCGTGGGGTGAACCTGGATGAACTCCCCGTTGGCGTAGAGCGCGCCCTGGCGGTACGCGACGGCGGCGGCGCTGCCGGTGTTGATCACCGAGTTGGTGCTGCGCCCGAAGACCATGCCGGGCCCGCCCGTGGCGAGGCACACGGCGTCGCCGCGGAACACCCGCATCTCGCCGTTCTTGAGGTCCTGCGCGACGACGCCGCGGCAGGTGCCCGCGTCGTCGAGCACCAGGCGCACGAGGTCCCAGTACTCGAACTTGCGCACCATCTTCTCGCCGGGGATGGTGATGCCCTTGTCGTCCTCGACGTCGACGGTCTCCCAGCGGCGCACCTGCTCGTCGAGCGCGTAGAGGAGCTGCTGCCCCGTGGTGGCGCCCGCAAACGCCGTGCGGTGAAAGAGCGTGCCGCCGAAGCGACGGAAGTCGAGGTTGCCCTCGGGCGTGCGGTTGAAGGGAACGCCCATGCGGTCGAGCATGAACACGATGCCCGGCGCCGCGTAGGCCATGCCCTTCGCGGGCGGCTGGTTGGCGAGGTAGTCGCCGCCCTTCACCGTCTCGAGGAAGTGCGTGTCGGGCGAGTCGCCCTCGCCCTTGATGTTCACCGAGGCGTTGATGCCCCCCTGCGCGCACACCGAGTGCGATCGCTTCACCGGCACCAGCGAGATGACATCCACCGGGATGCCCGCCTCGCAGAGCTTGATGACGGTCATCAGGCCGCCCAGGCCGCCGCCCACCACGATCGCGCGGCGCACCGTTCCGGACTGGGTGAGGATCGAGGATTTCGCTGCCATCGGTTCGTCCTTGCGTGATGGGGTCATTCGCCCGCGGGAGCGATGGCCGTGTCGACGTCGCGGCAGACGCGCTCGACGTGCTGACCGGGCATCGGGAGCACCCCGCCGCACCGATACGAGAAGTGCAGGAGCGTGTCGTAGCCGAGCAGCCACAGCGCGAGGCCGAGGGCGCCGCAGAGCGCCGCCGAGCGGCGCATCGCGCGAGGGCTCACGGTCACGCCCCACGAGTTGCCGAAGAGCCACAGCCCGTTGGCGAAGTGGAACACGCACGCCGTCACGCCGAGGAGGTACGCCGCGAACATCGCCGGCTCGCCGAGCAGGCGCCCGAGGGCGGCGTAGAAGTCCTGCCAGGCCATCGCCCCGAGCGCCTTCTGCGCGCGGAGCTGCCACACGTGCAGCGCGATGAACGCGAAGGCCGCGACGCCCGTGACGCGCTGGAGGAGGTACGTCCAGTTGCGCGCGTAGCCGTAGCGCCCGGCGTTGGCCGAGCCCTGCGCGGCGATCACCAGCCCGTAGACCGCGTGGAAGGTGAGGGGGACGAGGATCGCGACGACCTCGACGAGCGCGAGCAGCGGCGTCGACTGGATGCCGCCCACGGCGCGGGCGAACGCGTCGCGGCCGTAGAGCGCGCGGGCGTTGGTCCAGAGGTGGATGACGAGGAAGAGGCCGACGGGCGCGACGCCCGTGAGGGAGTGGAGGCGACGGAGCGCGAAGTGCCGCCGGTCGCGCCGCGCCGCGGCCTCGTCGGGCGGGTCTTCGGTGGGGGTGCTCATCGCGCGAGACCGGCGCGATTGTTAGGAGGCCCCGCGAGGGCCGTCAATAGAGCACCGCGCCGCGCCGCCGTGGTACGACCGCGGATCGCCGATGCGACCGCGACGCGACCGCACCTCGCTCCTCGCCCTCGCGTGGCTCTGCGCCGCGTGCGGGGGCGCTGCGCAGCGCGGGCGCCCGGTGCGCCTCGCGAGCCGCGACGTGAACGTCGACAGCGCCCTCGTGCGCGCGCGGGAGAAGGCCGCCGACGGCGACTACGCGACGGCCGAGCAGATGCTCCTGCGCATGATCGAGACGGTGCCGCGAGACCCGCTCGCCCACGTCGCGCGCGTCGAGGCGGCGAGGCTGCGGGTGGCGCGCGGCGACCTCGCCGGGGCCGAGGAGCTCCTGCGCCGCGTGCCCGACCCGGTCGACGCCGCGCTCGCGATGCGCAAGGCGCTGGTGATGGGGCTCATCCACGCCCGTCGCGGCGAGGTCGACGCGGGCGTGCGCGCGCTGCGCCCGCTCTCGCGGCGCATGATCGACCGGGCCGACGCGGTCGAGACCGACTGCGGGCTCGCG
>JBDHVF010000780.1:0-4268 GCA_039809605.1 Polyangiales bacterium
TACGTGCCCGCCGAGACCGCGCCCGAGGCTCCGTCGCCCCCCGAGGCGCCCGCGCCCGCCGAGGCCCCCGCCGACGAGCCCGTCGCCGAGGCGCCCCCCGACGCGCCCGAAGACGCCGGGGCCTCGTCGCGCCGCGCCCGCGCCGCGAGCCGTACGCAGGGCCACGCGGCGCCCGCGCCGCCGCGAGGCATCACCCACGTCGGCAGGCGGTGGGTGGCCGACCTGCGGATGCTCCCGCCCGTTCGCACCGCCCTCGCGGGCACCTCGCTCGCGCCGCCCGGAGAGGGCCCGCAGCGCGAGGGCTACCGCGTGGTGAGCACCGACCGCATGGGGCTCCTGCGCTCGGCGGGCATCCGTCCGGGCGACGTGCTCATCGGCGTCAACGGCATGCCGCTGCGCAACCCCGACGACGCCATCGACGCGCTCTCGCGCCTGCGCGGCGCGTCGCGGGCCACGTTCGAGTTCCAGCGCGGCGCGTCGCGCTATCAGGTGCCCGTCGAGCTCGTGGGCCGCGCGCCCGGCCACACCCTCGTGCTGTGAGCGCCGCCCAGTCGCGGCGACTCGCGCTCTGCCTCGCCCTCGCGTTCGCCCGCCCCGCGCTCGCGCAGCCGCGCGACGCGCCGGCCGACGCCGTGCTCGACGAGGTCACCGCGCCCGACGAGGCCCCCGCCGCGAGCCCCGACGCCTCGCCCGACGAGGGCGCCGTCGACGCCGCGGCGCTGCCCGCGTCGCCCCTCGCGGCGACGGAGCTCGGCGCGCTCTCGGGCCGCGCGTGCCTGCGCGCGCTCTCGCGCTCGGGCGTGCGCTTCGAACGGCTGCGGTGGGGCGCGTCGGGCATGGCCACCCCCGTGGTGGTCACCGCGCCCATCGAGGGCGTGACCTTCCACGCCGCGAGGGCGCAGCCGCCGAGGGAGACCATGGACTGCCTCCTCGCGCTGGCCCTGGTGCGCTACGCGCGCTTCCTCCGCTCGCGCGGGGTGCGCGAGGTGAGGCACCTGTCGCTGCACCGCCCTCCGTCGCCCGAGGAGGCGGCCCGTCGCCCCGTGATGCCGCGGCACCCCGGAGGGGTCGCCATCGACGTCGGCGCGTTCGTGCTCGACGACGGCACGGAGTACAGCGTCGCCCGTGACTTTCGGGGGCGCCTCGGAGCGCCCGTGTGCGGCCCGGCTGCGCGCGTGCAGCCCGTGCCCGAGGCCCGCTTTCTGCGCGCGCTCTTCTGCGACGCCGCGCGGCGGGGGCTCTTTCACGTCGCCCTTTCGCCCAACTACAACGACGAGCACCGGAACCATTTTCACCTCGAGGTCGCCCGCAGCGTGTCGTGGCAGTTCGTACGCTGAGCCCCCATGGCGGTCGGGGCCTCGCGGCGCTATTCGCCTCCGCGGCGCGGCTCACCGGAGCCGCCCTCAGGGGAAGCCATGACCTTCGACGAGCGACCGACCCCGGTGCTGGGGATCGACTACGGGCGCTACGGCGTGCTGCGCGTGCTCGGCGTCGGCAGCTTCGGCACCGTGTACGAGGCCGTGCAGCGGCCGCTCGGGCGTCACATCGCCCTCAAGGTGATGCACCCCCACCTCGTCGCGCGCGCCGACATCGCCGCGCGCTTCGAGCAGGAGGCGCGCGTCGCCGCCGCGGTGCGCCACGCCAACGTCGTCGAGGTGCTCGACTTCGGCACGCGCGCGAGCGTCCCCTACGTCGCCATGGAGCTGCTCGAGGGCGAGTCGCTGCTCGACACCCTCACCCGCGAGCGCACGCTCTCGGTGCCCGTGCTCGTCGACCTCGTGATGCCCGTGCTCGCGGCGCTCTCGGTCATGCACGCGCGGGCCGTGGTGCACTGCGACCTCAAGCCCGCCAACATCTTCCTCTCGGTCGACAACCGCGCGCGCATCGTGCCCAAGGTGCTCGACTTCGGCATCTCGTGCATCCGCGCCGGCGGGGGCGCCGCCGAGGGCCGCCGCGGGCGCCTCGGCACGCCCGACGACATGTCCCCCGAGCAGGTGCGCGGCGGCGCGCCGCTCGACGCCCGCGCGGACCTCTGGGCCCTCGGCGTGACGCTCTACGAGGCCGCCACGGGCCGCGTGCCCTTCGCGGGCCACGACGTGCGCTCGGTCTTCGCCGCCGTGCTCGACGGGTCGTTCCCCGCGCCCCGCTCGCTCGCGCCCGACCTGCCCGAGCGCTTCGAAGCCGTGCTGCTGCGCGCGCTCTCGCGCGACCCCGCCGAGCGCTTCGCCCGCGCCATCGACCTCGCGCGCGCGCTCGTCCCGTTCGCGGGCGACGACGGGCGCCGGGTGTGGGTCGAGGAGTTCGGCCAGGCCCTCCCCTCGCCCTCCTCGCAGCCGCCGCTCGCGCCCGGCCCCGCGCGCGCGACCCCATCGGGCGCGCCGACCCCGCCGCCCCCGGGGCGCCGCTCGGCCCCGCGCCTGGCCGCCGACCCGAGGGTCTACCTCCGCTCGGTCGACGCCCTCGCGCGCCTCGCCCCCGAAGACGCCGACGCGCTGCTCTCGTGCGTGCGCTGGCGCGGGCTCGCGCCGGGCGAGGTGCTCTTTCGCGAGGGCACGCCGGGCGTGACCATGGTCTTCGTGGCCGAGGGCACGCTCGCGGTGTGCAGCGACGCGGGCGGCCAGCGGCGCGAGTTCGCTCGCGTGGGCGTCGGGCACTTCGTCGGCGAGATGGCCTGCCTCGACCCCGCGCCCCGCTCGGCCACGGTGCTCGCCGCGACGTCCGCGGTGGTGGGCGAGCTCTCGCGCGAGGGCCTGCGCACGCTCCAGGCGGTCGCGCCGCGCGCGTCGTCGGTGATCGTGGGCGCGGTGATCCGCGAGGTGGCCTCGCGGCTGCGCGAGGTCGAGGCCCACATCGACGGCGCGCTCGCGCCGCCCGCCACACCTCCGCCCGGCGCGCCGGCGCGCGGCGAGTCCACGGGCGTGCGGCGCCTCTTCGACTGGCTGCGAGGTGAGCGGTGATCACGCCCGACCAGGTGCGCGTCTTCGAAGCGCTGCGAGGCTGCACCGAGCACGAGCTCGAGGTGCTGCTCGGCGCCGCGCGCGCGCGCCGCTTCGCGCCCGGCGACGTGCTCTGCGAAGAGGGCGGCGTCGGGGCCTCGTGCTTCTTCATCGTGTCGGGCGACGTCGAGGTCGTGCGGGCGACGCCCGAGGGGCCGCGCGTGATCGCCATGCAGGGCGCGGGCGCCATCGTGGGCCAGGTGGCGCTCGTCGAGCACAGGCCGCGCACCGCCGCCGTGCGCGCCGCGGGCGAGGTGACCGCGCTCGAGTTCACCCGCGAGGTCTTCGACGCCCTGCTCGACGCGTGCAGCCCCTTCGCGATCCGCTTCCAGGAGCAGATCGCCGTCGCGGGCATCCGTCAGCTCCGCAACGCCACCGAGCGGCTGCTCGAGGTGCTCGACGCCGGGCGCGCCACCGCGCAAGACACCCGCGACGTGCTCCGCTACCTCGGCGCCGCCACCCTCGAGTGGGGGCTCCCTGTACCGAAGAAGCCCCCCGCGAGGTCGCCGTGATAGCGTGCGCGCCCCATGCGCCCCCTCGTCGACCTCGCCTACCCCGACGCGCTGCGCGGACGCGCCGCCGCGGGCCTGCTCCTCCTGCGCCTCTACGCCGGACTCGCGCTGATGCACCACGGCTACGCCAAGATCACCAACCCCTTCCACTGGCTCGACGGCGCCCCCGGTCATCCGCCGGGCCCGCTGCAAGCCCTCGCGGCCGTGAGCGAGTTCCTCGGCGGGCTCGCGCTCATCGCCGGGCTCCTCACGCCGCTCGCGTGCCTTGGCATCGCCTGCACCATGGCCTACGCCGCCTTCACGCACATCAGCCGCGGCGACCCCTTCGTGGGCCGCGGCGCCTCGTACGAGCCCGCCCTCGGCTACTTCGTGACGGCCCTCACGCTGCTGCTCACGGGCCCCGGCGCGCTCTCGCTCGACGCGCTGATCGGCCGGCGCGTGCGCGACCGCGCCACGGCCTGACCGCCCGCGGGCTCATGGTCGAGCTCCGATCCGCCGATGAGCGGGTCGAGGCACATCGCATGACCCTCCCATCGCTCGACGGAGACTCCGTCCCCCCCTTCGCGCACGACGCCGACCACCCCTCGCTCCGCCCGCTCGTCGCGTCCGTCGTGGGCGCGCGGCCCGTGCAGCGCGCCCCGCTCGCGCTCTCGCTGCTCGCGCTCTCGCTCGCGGCGGCCGCGTTCGCGCGGCGTCGCGCGCCCGAGGCGCCCGCGCCGCTCGTCGTCACGCAGGTCGACCTCCTCGGCCGCGGCACGCC
>JBDHVF010000781.1:0-4266 GCA_039809605.1 Polyangiales bacterium
ATGCGGGCGTTGGGGTTGCTCAAACCCGGCGTCAAGCCGCCGGGCTGTGCAGGGATGCGGCCCCTTCGGGGCGCAAGGATGGGGGTCGCCGATCGGGCCGATGAGACCGCGGGCGTTGCGGTGATCTCGCGCGAGCACCGGCGTGGGGTGCCCATGCGCGGCGCGTCCCGACCGTTGCGGCGTTCGGACGCGACGCACCACGTCGACGGCACGCATGAATGGGCGATCCCCCATTCTTGCGCCCCGAAGGGGCCGCATCCCTGCACAGCCCGGCGGCTTGACGCCGGGTTTGAGCAACCCCAACGCCCGCATCACCCGCGCGGACGCGCAACCCCAACGCCCGCATCCCACGCGCGGATGCGCGATCCCTCACGCCCGCATCACCCGCGCCGATGCGACGCCGTCACCTCGCACCACGCCTCGACGACGTCGCTCACGCGAACGCGCGGCGCAGGGCGGCGACGAGGTCGTCCCACGGCTCGCGCGCGGCGGTGACGTGACCCGTGAGGCACACGTAGCCGTGGGAGAGCGTCGGGTAGCGCCGCTGCTCGACGGCGACGCCCGCGTCGCGCATGCGGCCGGCGTAGGCCTCGGCCTCGTCGCGCAGCGGGTCGAAGCCCGCGGTCTGCACGTGCGCGGGCGGCAGCCCCGAGAGGTCGGGCGCGAACCAGGGCGACGCGCGGGGGTTCGCCCAGTCGCGCGCGTCGGGGAGGTACCGCGCGCGGAACCACTCGACCGACTCCTCGGTGAGCAGGAACCCGTCGCCCATCACCGTCGCCGACGGGAACGACCGCGTGTTGTCGACGACGGGGTACAGGAGCGCCTGGAGGCAAGGGCGGCGCGTGTCGTCGCGCGTGTCGAGGGCGACGGCGGCCGCGAGGTTGCCGCCCGCGCTGTCGCCCGCGACGGCCACGCGCGCGGGGTCGACGTCGAGGCGCGCGTGCTCGCGCACCACGTGGCGGAAGGCCTCCGTCGCGTCGTCGTGGGCCGCGGGGAACGGGTGCTCGGGCGCGAGGCGGTAGTCGACCGAGACCACCACGCAGCCCGCGTCGCGCGCGAGCGCGCGGCACACGGGGTCGTGCGAGTCGAGGCCGCCCACGACGAAGCCGCCGCCGTGGAAGTAGACCACCGCGGGCGCGGGCGAGGGGAGCGCCTTCGGGCGGTAGACGCGCGCCGTGACGCCCTCGCGCACGCGCTCGTCGGAGACGCGCTCCATGGGGGCGGGCGCGGGGGCGAAGGTGAGGGCGTCGAGGTCCATCATGGCGCGGGCGCGGGCGAGGTCGCGCTCGGTCATGCCGCGCCCGAGGAGGTTGGCGGCGAAGATCATGAGCTGCAGCTGCTCGTCGAGCACGCAGCCGTCGCGCTCGACGCGCCGGCCGCCCGAGAGGGCCACGAGCGCGGGCGCGGGGAGGCGGAGCAGGGCGCGCCCGGCGGCGCCTTCGAGCCTGAGGTGGAGCGGTGCGGGTCTCATGGGGCGCGCGATGGAAGCACGGCCCGCCCGCGGCGCTCAACCGTGGAGCAGGTGCTCGGGCCCCGCGGCGAGCACGCGGCGGCGGCGCACGCGGTGGGCCGCCGTGGCGAGCGCGAAGCCCGCGAGGCTGCGGCCCGCGAACGCGCGCAGCACGTCGTAGACCGACGAGACGGCGCCCTGCGTGGAGGGGAACGACAGGTGGATCGGGCGCCACGCGGCGGGGTGGAGCCGGGCCTTGAACGCGCGGAGGCCGTCGAAGTCGTAGAGCCAGCGGCCCCAGCGGCGCGCGAGGCGCAGGGGGGCGGGGAGGTCTCCCGCGAGGGGGCAGAGGCCCATGGTGAACCACTGCGCGCCGGCCTCGAGGGCGAGTCGCAGCGAGGCGTCGACGAGGGCCTCGGTGGTGCCGTTGGGGGCGCCCGGGTCGCGCACGAGGTCTTCGAGGAACCACCCCCCGCGCGCGGGCACGGGCACCATCGACGCGACGCCCACGAGGGCCCCGTCGCGCTCGGCCACGACGCACCGCCGCTCGCTCGCGTGGCGCGCGAGGTCGACCTCGACGAGGAAGCGCATCGGGGCCATGGCGTGCACCGCGGCCCACCGCGCCACGAGCCCGTCGAGGGCGCGGCGCGCGTCGCCCGCGGGGTTCGTGAGGGCCGCGGGGTCGAGCGTCGAGACGCGCACGCCCTTGGCCCTCGCGCGGCGGAGCTGCTCCCTCAGGCCCCGGTGGGCGCGCAGGGTGTCGGCCCAGGCGCGCGGGTCCCACTCGGGCTGCTCGCCGACGCGCAGGGCGCGCAGGCCCGCGCGCTCGACGAAGCGCGACTCGGTGGCGAAGAAGCACGCGCGGCGGCCGTTGCGCCGGGCCTCGTCGGCGAAGCGCGCGGCGGCGACGTCGAGGCGGTCGTCGGGCGCGAGCGGCGCGCCCGCGGCGACCCACGCGCCGCCGGTGTCGACGTAGGCCACGCAGCCCTCGTCGCCGAAGTGGTATCGGAACCCCCGCCCGAGCGTCTGGAACGCCGTCGCGTCCCACCCGTGGCGCTTGACGAGCGAGAGCACGCGCGGCGCGGGGTCGTCTCGGAGGGGCTCCAGGGTCACGGCCGCGCGCCCCAGCGCCCTCGCTGGGGCCGGTGCTCGGCGTCGAGGCGGTGCTCGTGGGCCGAGAGCAGGTCGCTGCGGGTGATCATCCCGACGGGGCGGTCGGGCGCGTCGCGGCGCACCACCACGAGCCGGCCGACGCCCTCGCGCACCATGTGGTCGGCGGCGTCGCGCAGCGAGTGGTCTTCGAAGACCACCACGGGCGCGCGGGTCAGGAGCGAGCGCAGGCGCAGGTCGGGCGCGTCGCCCGCGTCGAGCACCTCGCGGCGCGTCACCACCCCGATCACGCGCCCGTCGGCCTCGCACACGGGGAAGGCCTGGTGCGTGAGCCCGTCGACGCGCGCCCGGACGCGCGCCCGCGTGGTGGCGACGAGGTCCTCGGCGCCGAGCGTGACCGCGGGCGAGGTGGCGTGGTCGCGCACGAGGCGGAGCGCGAGGGTGTCGGCGGCGTACTCGTTGGTCACGCGCCGGCCGCGTCGGGCGATCTTCTCGGTCATGATCGAGTGGCGCATGAGCATGCCCGAGACGAGGTAGGCCGCGGCGCAGCCCGAGAGCAGCGGGAGCAGGCCCGCCGACTGCTGGGTGGTCTCGAACGCGAAGACCACCGAGGTGAGCAGCGCGCGCGAGGCGCCCGCGAAGAGCGCGGCCATGCCCACGAGCGCCGTGACCCTGGGGTCGATGCCCGCGTGGGGGAAGAGCCTCGCGCCGAGGGTCCCGACGGCGACGCCGAAGCCCGCGCCGAGGGTGAAGATCGGGGCGAGGGTGCCGCCGCTGGTGCCCGACCCGAGGGCGATGATCCACGACACGAGCTTGACCGCGCAGAAGAACATCGCCGCGCCGAGGGCCATGTGCGCGCCGAGCAGGTCGGTGATGTTGCCGTAGCCCACGCCGAGCGTGCGGGGGCAGAGGTCGCCCGCGATGCCCACGACCACGGCGCCGAGCGCGGGCCACCACATCCAGTGCACGGGCAGGCGCTCGAAGGCGTCTTCGGTGGCGTAGAGCGCGCGGGTGATGGCGACGGCGAGCACGCCCGCGCCGAGGCCCACGGCGCTGTCGAACGCGAGCGACGAGCCCGTGAGCGCGGGGAAGGCCTCCATCGGGAACACCGGCCCGTGGCCCTCGTACACGCCGCGGAGGCACGCCGCGGTCGAGGCCGCGAGCACCACGGGTACGGCCGACCGCGCGCGGTACTCGAAGAGCAGCAGCTCGATCGCGAGGAGCACCGCCGACACGGGGCTGCCGAACGTGGCGGCCATGCCCGCGGCGGCGCCCGCGGCGAGGAGCGTCTTGCGCTCGACGGCGGTGACCGTGAGCACCTGGCCCACGAGCGACCCGAGCGCGCCGCCCGTGGCGATGATGGGCCCCTCGGCGCCGAAGGGCCCGCCCGTGCCGATGGCGACGGCGGCCGAGAGGGGCTTGAGCACGGTCATGCGCGGCGCGACGCGGCTCTGGTTGAAGAGCACCTGCTCCATCGCCTCGGGGATGCCGTGGCCCCGGATGGCCGCGCTGCCGTAGCGGGCCATGAGCCCCACGACGAGCCCGCCGAGCACGGGCACGACGACCGCGAGGTGCCCGAGGTGGTGGCCCGCGGGCTCGACGGGCGTGGTCGAGAGCCGGCCGTAGTACGCGAGGTTGGTCACGGCCGCGATGAGCGCGCGCAGCACCCACGCCGACGCCGCGGCGGCGAACGCGATGAGCACCGA
>JBDHVF010000782.1:0-4263 GCA_039809605.1 Polyangiales bacterium
ATCACCTCGTTTCAGCACGCTCAGCCACGCCCTCGCTCCGCGGGGGCGGGGCGCGCGGCAGCGAGGGTGGGGGCTCCCGAAGGTGCGCGACAGCGTTGGGTAGGGGGGACACGTCGCACACGCGAAAGCGGCAAACTTGACGTGAAGTTGGTATGAACGAGTCGAAGTGAACGCATCCCAGGCAACGCGATGAAGCTGTATTACGCCCCACGCACCCACGCGACGCGTCCCCGATGGCTCCTCGAAGAGCTCGGGGTGCCGTACGAGCTCGTCAGGGTTGACCTCTCGAAGAACGAGCACCTGCCGCCGGACTTCCTCGCGGTGAGCCCGCTCGGCGAGGTTCCCGCGCTCGTCGACGGAGAGCTCACGCTGCTCGAACCTTCGGCCATCTGTCTATATCTCGCGGACTGCTTCCCAGAGAAGCAGCTCGCGCCGCCGCCGGGATCGGTGGAGCGCGGCGCGTACTACCAATGGCTGCTCTTCGCCGAGGTGACGCTCGCCCCCGTGCTCATCTCACTCTACGAGCACCCGCGACTGTCCGAGGAGCAGAAGGCCGCGGCGCACGCGCAGCAGGAGCTCGCAAGGCACCACGCGCGGCTCCGCTCGCTGCTCGACCTCGTCGACGAGCGGGTGAAGGCGCGCGACTTCCTCGCGGCGGGCCACTTCACCGCCGCGGATGTGGCGATGGCGTCGCTGCTGCACCTCGCGAATCACCTGAAGCTCCTCGATGACCGGCCGCGGCTCGTGGAGTACGTCTATCTGCACTGCCAGCGCCCGGCGTCGAGACGCGCGGTGTCGTAGAGGGTGCACCTATGGTGGACACGCGCTACCGCGTCGCACTGGCCGGGCTTCCCACGCTGCCGTGGCGCGTGATCCTCTGCGCGGTCGCGTTCGTCGCGTGCAGCGCGTCGGCCTCGCAGAGCATGGGCACGCGCGACGCGGCGAGCGACGCTCCCGTGGACTCGTCGGACGCGACGAGCGATTGCGCGCCGCCCGCCTGCGACCTCGCGGGCGACTGGACGTGGCGCGCTCATCTCACACAGTGCGGGAGCGACCCGAGCGACCGTACGGTCACCATCACCGGACCCGGCAGCGCGCCGGTGTTCGTCGTCGACCGCGACGGCGTGCGCGCCACCGGGACGCTGTGCGGCAACGGAGTTCGCGTCGAGGTCGGATATGACCGGGCCATCCCCGCGGGGCTGACGTATTCGGGCACGGTCGACGCGACATGCCGTCACATGAGCGGGACACTCGGCGGCGAGTGCGTGACCGACACGTGGTCTGCCGACCGCCAGTGAGCACGCAGCCCGCGCTGAGGCCCATCGCTCGCGACGCAAATCGATCCCAGGTCGTTGTGCGTATTGACGGCGGATGTGGGGAGAGCTAGTGCTCCGCCCGCACCGCTGCATACATCAACCTACGACGAGGGGAATCGAATCGATGCGTACGAACCGGCTGCTCGCAGGAGCGCTGATGCTGACGATGGGCTGCGCGGCCGACCCCGGGGTCGACCCGTCGGAGTCGGGTGAGGACGAGTCTCGCGTCTCGGCGTGGTCGACGCTGGTGGGCGCCTACAGCCTCGACGACGGACAGACCGGCGAGTACTCGACGGTGGTCTTCGAGGCGAGCCGCGAGCACGCGGGGCACCACTACTTCGCCGAGAGCTTCGGCGCGCTGATCCACTGCGGCGTGGGCACGGGCTGCACGCGCTCGCACACGCGCACCGAGGGCTGGTACACGGCCAACGCGAGCGCGCGCACCGTCACCCTGCATCCGAGCGCGGGCGCGAGCGCGACCTTCACCTACGCGCTGAGCGGCGACCACCTCACGCTCACGCGCTCGCGCCACGCCGCGCGCTACTCGAAGGCCACGTCGTACTGCGACACGCCCGACGACTGCGCCGAGGAGGGGATCGTCCACCCGCTGTGCGCGATCCGTCCGGGCGGGGGATGGCAGTGCGGGGCCGCGCACACGTGCAGCTATAGCTGCGGCGGAGGCACGGGCGCGGGCGAGGGGCAGACCTGCGGCGGCTTCGCGGGCATCGCGTGCGCTGCGGGCCTCACGTGCGTGTACCCCGACGGGCCGAGCCACCCGGATCAGTCGGGCACGTGCCGCACGGTCTCGGGCGTGGGCGGCCCCTGCGGCGGCTTCACGGCCCACCCCGCGGTGTGCGCCGAAGGGCTGCATTGCGTGTACTCGCGCGTGCCCGACCTGCCCGGCACCTGCCAGCGCTGACGGCGCGTCGCGCGGTTCAGGGAGCGAGCGGGCGGCCTCGCGCTCAAGTCTTCGGAGGCATCGGACGTTCTACGTGAGCGACACGCGCGGCACGGCAAGCGCGCCCCACGCACGGGGCGCCGCCGCGCAGAGAGGGGCCCACGATTCGATCATGCCGCTGCCGAAAGACCGCAGTTCGTCTCGCTCACAGATCCCGCCGCCCGCTGTCGACGTCGCGAAGGTCGACACCTCGCCCAGGGAGCCGCTCCAGCAGCAGGCCGCCGTGCGCGCGGCCGGGCTGCGGGTGCGCTTCACGGTGACGCTCACCGCGGGCGAGCGGGGGGCCTACGAGGCGTCGATCTCCGACGACAAGGCCGTGCGCGCGGGCGTCTCGCGCAACCCCGACGACGTTCACGCCGAGTACGCCCGCTGCGTCGAGGCCTACGCGCCGTGGATCATCACGGGCCGCCTCCGCGGGTACGGCCCGCTCCGCGTGGGCTACGCCGCCGAGCTCATGACCGCCATGGCGCCGAAGCTCGACGCCCACGGCGCGCAGCGCGTGGTGGTCGGGGCCGCCTCGTCGACCGCGCAGCACGCGAAGTCGCTCACCCGCCGCGAGCGCCGCCTCGCGCTGCGCAGCCTGCGCAACCTCACCAGCGACGCCGGCGCGAAGGCGCGCATCCGTCAGGCCGCGAAGGAGGCCGCCACCGGCCGCCTCACGGCGCTCCAGCGCATCGCGGTGGAGGTGGCGTTCGCGCGCGAGCGCCTGCCGCCGCGCGTGCTCGAGGACGCGGGCCTGACGAGCGCCGTGCTCGACGCGCTCGTCGCCGCCGCCGAGCACGGCACGGCCACGGGCAAGACCGCGCGCGACGAGCGCCAGGCCGCGCAGGTGCTCCGCGGCGAGCTCGCGCTGCCGTGCGGGCGGCTGCTCCACGAGCTGCGCCTGCTGCTCGCGTCGGCGCGTGACAGCCGCGCGTTCGACCCGACGATCCCCGTGGTCTCGTCGTGGCTCGTCACCCGCGGCGCGAAGCGCCCCGCGGCCGCCGCCCCCGTCACCCCGCCCCCCGCGCCGCCGCGCTGACGCGCCGGCCACGTCGCTCGTTGAGCGCGGGACGCGTCGCGCGCTACGGTGCGCGCCGTGACCCGCGCCCTCGCTCCCACCACCGCGCTCCTCACGCTCATCGTGCCCGCCGTCGCGGGCGCCGCGACGCTCACCGTGGGCCCCGCGGGGATGTTTCCGACGCTCGCGGCGGCGGCGTCGGCGGCGCGCGACGGCGACGTGATCGAGGTCGCCGCGGGCACCTACCACGACGTCGCCACGCTGCGCGCCAACCGCCTCACGGTGCGGGGCGTCGGAGGGCGCCCGGTGTTCGACCTCACGGGGCGCGCGATCGGCAACGGCAAGGCCATCCTCGTCTCCGCGGGCGCCGACCTCACCGTCGAGAACCTCGAGCTCGTCGGGGCCGCGGTGCACGACCAGAACGGGGCGGGCATCCGCTGGGAGGGCGGCGGCTCGCTCACCGTGCGCCGCTGCGTCTTTCGATCGAACGAGAACGGCATCCTCGGCGGCAACGCGGGCGGCGCGCACCCCGAGAACACCGCGCTCGTCGAGTACAACGAGTTCGTCGACAACGGGCGCGGCATGGTGGGCTACACCCACAGCGTCTACTTCGGCGCGGCCGACACGGTGGTGTTCCGCGGCAACTGGAGCCACGCGCTCTGGCCGGGCGGCGCCGACATCGGGCACCTCTTCAAGTCGCGCGCCCGCCGCACGCTGGTGCTCTACAACCGCCTCACCGCCGAGGGCTCCCACTCGAGCTACGAGGTGAACATCCCGCAGGGGGGCGAAGGGTACGTGATCGGCAACGTGATCCAGCAGCGCGCGGGCTCGCAGCGCGTGATGATCAGCTTCGCCGACGGAGACGGCGCGCAGTACCCGGGCTCGCGCCTCTACGTGGTGAACAACACCCTCGTGAGCGAATCGAGCGGGCCTGCCACCTTCGTGCGCACCACGCAGGCCGCGGCGGAGCTGCACGTCGTGAACAACCT
>JBDHVF010000783.1:0-4255 GCA_039809605.1 Polyangiales bacterium
CCCGGCGTGAGCGGCCTGCGACGAGCCCATGGAGCCACCGCGAACGCCGGGCACAGGCGAGCGAAAGCGGCAAACTTAACGTGAAGTTGGTATCAACGCGCCTCGCGCGACGTCGGTCTGCGCGGGCAACCTCGCGAGCACCTCGAGTGAGCCTACGTAGCGATCGGGCGACGGGAGCCGCGACGCGCGCTCCGCCGCGAGCACCGTCAACACGAGCGCGCCCACGAATTTGGCCCGCGCGCCCCAGCGCACGAGCGCGGGCGCCCACGCGCGCTGCCTCGACGACGCGACCAGGAGCGCGAGCCTCCCACCCAGCATCGTGAAGACCGTGACGGCCACGAACCCGTTCACCGCGTGACGCGCCGTCGACGCGCCGTGATCGCGCACGGAAGACCGCACGATCGGCTCGCCGAGCGCGGAGGCGCAGGCCAGCGCCACTCCGACCGAGGTCGCGACCGCGATCAGCGCCAGGGCCGCCCCTGCGCGCGGTCCGAGGCGCGACTCCGACGCCCGCGCCCCGCCCGCGAGCGCCGCCAGCCAGGCCGTCGCCACGAGCAACGGGCCGAGCAGCGCCCCCGCGTCGAGCGACGCTTCGAGCGCCGCGAGCAGGGACGCGCCCGCGACGAAGGCCGCGAGCTGGCCGACGAAGAACACGCGCTGCGCCCACCACGCCATCACGCAAGGGTACCACCGCCTCGCTTTCACCCCGCCACGTCCGCGCGGTATCGTCGCGCGCATGAAGAGGTGCCCCTTCTGCGCCGAGGAGATCCAGGACGCCGCCATCAAGTGCCGCCACTGCGGCTCGATGCTCAACGGCGCGGCCTCGCCCCAGGCGCCGCAGGAGCCGCCCGCGATCGTCTACTCGGGCGCCCCCTCGTGGAAGGCGTACCTCGCTCGCTACGCGGGCGCGGCGGCCCTCGCGTCGCTCGCGCTCGGCGCGCCCATCGCGCTGCGCGTCGCGGCCGACTGGCCCTGGTCGTACGCGGCGATCCCGCTCGCGGTGCTGGCCGTGGCCGCCCTCGCGCTCGGCGCGCACACCGAGCTGCGGCGCCGCGCGACCGCGTACCGCATCACCAACCGCACGATCGACGTCGAGACCGGGCTCTTCTCGCGCACCATCGACACGCTGCAGCTCTGGCGCGTGCGCGACGTGCAGTTCGAGCAGAGCGTGGGCGAGCGGCTGATCGGCACCGCGACGATCCGGGTGTTCACCACCAGCGCCGAGAAGCCCGAGGTGGTGCTGCGCGGCCTCACCGACGCGCGCAAGGTCTTCGACGACGTGAAGGCCGCCGTCGACGCGTCGCGTCGCGCGGGCAACGTCGTGGGGCTCGTCGAGTAGCGCGACCGTTCTCGTGTACTTCGCGCCGCGCGCGGCGTTACCGTCGCGCGCGGAGGTGTTCCGCATGAGGCGAACGTGGTGGCTCGCTGGGGGCGCGCTGGCGCTGGTGCTCGCAGGCTGCGGCGACGGAGGCGGCGGCGCGGCCACGCCCGACGTCGTCGCCGACGCGCCGCCCGACATCACCGACGAGCTCCCCGCGCCCGCCGACGTGACCGACGTGGCGGACGTCTCGGACCTCGGCGTCGACACGCCCGACGCGACCGACGCGACCGACGCCGCGGACGACGGCGACGCGACCGACGCGACCGACGCGCGCGGCCCGTGCCGCGACAACACCGACTGCGGCTCGAACGAGTTCGGCTTCCGCGTGTGCGACACGGCCACGGGGATGTGCGTCGCGTGCACGAGCACGAGCCGCGGGTCGTGCACCGACGGCCAGTACTGCACCGCGGCCAACCGCTGCGAGGCGGGCTGCGCGGCCGACGCCGACTGCGCCTCGGACGCGGGCGCCTTTCGCTGCGACACCGCGCGGCACGTGTGCGTGGGCTGCACCCGCGATGACCAGTGCCCCGCGGGCCAGGTGTGCGGCGCCATGGCGACCTGCGTGCCCGGCTGCAACGACGGCCACGCCTGCCCCTCGGGCGAGTCGTGCTGCGCCGGGAGCTGCCGCCAGGTGCAGACCGACGTGAGCCACTGCGGCGCGTGCGGCCACGCGTGCTCGGCCCCCAACGGCGCGCCGGGCTGCGCGATGGGCGCGTGCACCGTGGCCGCCTGCAACGCGGGCTTCGGCGACTGCGATATGAACGCCGCCAACGGCTGCGAGACCGCCACGACCACGTCGACCGCGCACTGCGGCGGCTGCGGCATGGCCTGCGCCGCGGGCCCGAACGCCACGGCCACGTGCGACGCGGGTCGCTGCGGGCTGCGCTGCGCCGAGGGCTTCGCCGACTGCGACATGAACCCCTCCAACGGCTGCGAGGTCGACACGCGCGCCAGCCCGATGAACTGCGGCGGCTGCGGAACGGCCTGCGCCGCGGGCCCGCACGCCGCGGCCACCTGCGCGGCCGGGCGCTGCGGGCAGACCTGCGAGGCGGGCTTCGGCGACTGCGACGCGAACCCCGCCAACGGCTGCGAGGCGAGCCTCGCGAGCGACCCCGCGCGCTGCGGCACGTGCTCGACGACCTGCGCGGGCGGCACCAACGCGCGTCCCACGTGCGCGATGGGCGTGTGTCGCATCGAGTGCGCCGCGGGCTTCGCCGACTGCGACGGCGACGCGCGCAACGGCTGCGAGGCCGCCCTCGACGGCACCGCGAGCTGCGGCCGCTGCGGGAACCTCTGCGCCGGAGCCACCCCGCTCTGCTCGACCGAGGGCGGCGCGGCCATGTGCTCGTCGGGCTGCGCGGCGGGGCAGGTGCGCTGCGGCGGAACGTGCACCGACACGCAGAGCGACGTGACCGACTGCGGAGGCTGCGGCAACGCGTGCCCCGCGGTCGCCAACGCGACGCGCACGTGCTCCATGGGGCGCTGCGGGTTCGCCTGCGACGCGGGCTTCGGCGACTGCGACGGCAACCCCGCCAACGGCTGCGAGGTCTTTCTCGGCACCGACCCCCGCAACTGCGGCGCGTGCGGAACCTCGTGCTCCGGCGGCGCGAACGCGACCGCCACGTGCGCCGCGGGCCGCTGCGGCCTCGCGTGCGAGGCGGGCTTCGGCGACTGCGACATGAACCTCGCCAACGGCTGCGAGGCCGACACGCGCACCAGCGCCACGAGCTGCGGCGTGTGCGGGCGCGCGTGCCCCGCGGGCACGAACTCCACCGCGGCGTGCGCCTCGGGCACCTGCGGCGTGCGCTGCGACGCGGGCTTCGCCGACTGCGACGCGAACCCCGCCAACGGCTGCGAGGTGAACCTCCAGAGCGACGCGTCGCACTGCGGCGCGTGCGCGACGGCGTGCCCGTCGGGCGTGTGCATGGCCGGCCGGTGCGGCTCGCTCGCGACCTGCGCGACGATCCACGAGACGCTGCCCATGGCCGCGAGCGGCGTGTACTCGATCGACCCCGACGGCGCGGGCGGCGCGGCGCCCTTCGACGCGTACTGCGACATGACCACCGACGGCGGCGGCTGGACGCTCGTCGCCTACGCCTCGCGCGGCAGCGTGACGGCGCTCTCGACGGACACGGGCATCCGCAACCTCTACAGCCTCGCGACGGGCGGAGGCACCTACGACGGCGTGGGCCGCCGCGGCGTGGCCTCGCTCGCGGCGGTGCCCATCGCGCGGCGCTCGCGCGAGATGCTCCTCTCGCGCTCGAACGCCGACTTCTTCACGGGCCCCATCTCGGGCTACGACGTGGCGAACAAGTTCACCATCCCGTCGCCCTCGACGGTGAACTTCCTCAACTCGAACCCCGCGGTGGCGCTGCCCGAGCGCGGGCCGTGCGTGCCGGTGATCCTCACGACCCTTCGCGGTCCGGTGGCGACGGGCGCGATGCGCTACGTCTTTCAGAACACGCTCTCGGTCTCGTGGACCGACACGTACCCGACCATGTACGGCGTGATGGACACGAGCAACTGCTACAACGGCTCGCTCGGCCCGGCGTACGTGTCGGACTACACGGGCGTCGGCAACCTGCGCAGCTACCCCTGGCCGCAGGCGCCCGACGGCGCCGCGCACACCTACTGGCACCGCGGGTGGTGGGACGCCGTCGACGCCAACCACACGGGCTCCGTCGCCATCTGGCTGCGTTAGAGCTGGGGCCCGACGCGTCTGGTACGCGGCGCTCGCGCCGGAGTTCGGCGTCGCTCCATGGTCTCGGTTTCACCGCCTCACTCCGGGCAATATCGAGCGGCCGCCCCGCTTCGCGGGGCTGCACGCGGGTGTCGTCGTGACGAATGCAGGGCGTGATCTGCATGCGCTGCCCG
>JBDHVF010000784.1:0-4253 GCA_039809605.1 Polyangiales bacterium
CAGGAGCACCGGCGGCGCGCCCTCGGGGTTCGAGGTCATGAACACCGCCGTGCCCTTCACCCGGTGGGGCTGCGTGGCGCGCACGTCGTCCATGAAGAGCTCCATGGGGAGCGTGTTGGCGATGACGTGGCGGCCGAGCGAGCGGCGGCCCTCGCGCCAGGTGGTGAGCGACGCGAAGACGATCGTGGCGACGAAGACGGGGATGTACCCGCCGTCGAAGAACTTCACCACGTTGGCCGAGAAGAACGTGAGGTCGACGGTGAGAAAGAGCCCCACGAGCGCGAGGCGCTGCCAGAGGGGCCACCCCCACCGCGCGGTGACGGCGAAGAAGAGGATCGACGTGATGCTCATGGTGCCCGTGACCGCGATGCCGTACGCCGCGGCGAGCGCCGACGAGTGCTGGAACAGGAGCACCAGGAGCGTGCAGGCCACCATGAGGAAGTGGTTGACCTCGGGCACGTAGATCTGCCCCTCGGCCTTGCCCGACGTGTGCACGATGGTGACGCGCGGGCAGTACCCGAGCTGCACGGCTTGTTGCGTGAGCGAGAAGGCGCCCGAGATGAGGGCTTGAGAGGCCACCACCGTGGCCGCGGTGGCGATGGCCACCATGGGGTAGACCATCCAGCCCGAGATGAGGCCGAAGAAGGGGTTGGCGCGCACGGCCTCCTCGCCGCCGCGCTCGAGGAGCAGCGCGCCCTGGCCGAGGTAGTTCACCAGGAGCGCGGGCAGCACCACGCAGTACCAGGCCCATCGGATCGGGCGGCGGCCGAAGTGGCCCATGTCGGCCGTGAGCGCCTCGGCGCCCGTGATGCAGAGCACCACCGAGCCCAGGAGGTGAAACCCGTGGACGCCGTGGTGCTGAAAGAACCACACGGCGTGCAGGGGGTTGACCGCGCCGAGCACCTCGGGGCGGCGGGCGATCCACGGCAGGCCCGCGGCGGTGATGCTGATGAACCACAGGAGCGTGGCGGGCCCGAAGACCGCGCCGATGCCCGCGGTGCCGCGCTTCTGCACGAGGAAGAGCGCCACGAGGATGGCCACGGTGATGGGCACGATGAAGGGGTGCACCGTGGTGGTGGCGACCTCGAGGCCCTCGACCGCCGAGAGCACCGAGATGGCCGGGGTGATGATCCCCTCGCCGTAGAGGAGCGACGCGCCCGCGAGGCCGAGGAGCACCAGCGCGGTGCGCGAGGTGCGGTGCGCGCGCGAGCCCGCGGCGCCCGCGTCGGTCTTGGGGTTCACCAGCGCGAGCAGGGCGAGGATGCCGCCCTCGCCGTGGTTGTCGGCGCGCATCACGAAGGTCGTGTACTTGACCACGATGACCAGCACGAGCGACCAGAACACCAGCGAGAGGATGCCCAGCACGTTGGGCAGCGTCGGCTCGACGCCGTGCACGGGCGAGAAGCACTCCTTCACGGCGTAGAGGGGCGACGTGCCGATGTCGCCGTAGACCACGCCGAGCGCCGCGAGCGCGAGGGCCGCGAGGCCGTCGGTGTGGTGGCCCGCGTGCCCGTGGACCGCGTGCGGGTCCGCCGACGCGGCGATCGCGGGCTGCGTCGACGGGGGCCTTGCGTCCGAGCCGGAGTCGGTCTCCATGTGGATGGGCGCGAGGTGTGCCCCGTTTCTTCGCGCGGTTCAAGCGCCACATGGGCGATGCATCGGCCGTTCCGCAGAGGCCGAATGGTCACGATCGCGAGGGGCCTCACGGCGTGAGCGCGTTGACCCCGGGGCGCGCGTGGCGATAAGAAACGCGCTCCCTTGAACGCGGGCGCCGTGGCCCCGCAACGCACGCGAGAGTCACGAATGAGCAACACGCGAACGTTCCGGTGCTGGTCGTGCGGAGGCGCGGACCTCGCGCCCGTGCTCGACCTCGGTCGCACCCCGCTGGCCAACTCGCTCGTGCGTCCCGAGGACGCCGCCCGCGTCGACCCGGCCTTTCCCCTGGAGCTGGCCTTCTGCCGCGGCTGCGCGCTCGTGCAGATCACCGAGTCGGTGCCGCCCGAGGAGCTCTTTCGCGAGTACCTCTACTTCTCGTCGTTCAGCGACACGATGCTCCGCCACGCGCGCGAGCTCGCCGCGCGCATGACCCGTGAGCGCCACCTCGGCGCGAAGAGCCTCGTCGTCGAGGTGGCGAGCAACGACGGCTACCTCCTGCAGAACTACCGCGACGCGGGGGTGAAGGTGCTCGGCGTCGAGCCCGCGCAGAACGTGGCGAAGGTCGCCGAGGAGCGCGGCGTCCCCACGGTGGCCGACTTCTTCGGCGATGCCCTCGCGGCGCGGCTGCGGGCCGAGGGACGCCGCGCCGACGTGATGCACGCCAACAACGTGCTCGCCCACGTGCCCGACCTCAACGGCTTCGTGCGCGGCTTCAAGACCCTGCTCGCCGACGACGGCGTGGCGATCTTCGAAGCCCCCTACGTGCGCGACATGATCGAGGGCGTGGAGTTCGACACGATCTACCACGAGCACCTCTGCTACTACTCGCTCACGGCGCTCGACGCGCTCTTTCGCCGCAACGGGCTCGCGGTGGTGCGGGTCGAGCGCGTGCCCATCCACGGCGGCTCGCTGCGGGTCTTCGTCGCCCACGAGGGCGCCGCGCCCGACGAGACCGTGGCCGCGCTGCTCGCCGACGAGCGCCGCGACGGCCTCGACACCCTCGCCTACTACGAGCAGTTCGCCCGCCGCGTGCGCGCGCTCGAGCGCGTGCTCGCCGCGCTCCTGCGCGACCTCAAGCGCGCCGGGTGCCGCATCGTGGGGTACGGCGCGTCGGCCAAGGGCTCGACGCTGCTCAACGCGTTCGGCATCGGCTCCGACGTGCTCGACTTCGTGGTCGACCGGTCGACGTACAAGCAGGGCCGGCTCACGCCCGGCACGCACCTGATGATCAAGCCCCCCGAGGCGCTCCTCGAGGCGCAGCCCGACTACGCGCTGCTGCTCACGTGGAACTTCGAAGCCGAGATCCTCGCGCAGCAGGCCGAGTACCGCGCGCGCGGGGGCAGGTTCATCGTGCCGGTGCCCGAGGTGCGGGTGGTCTGATGCGCTTCACCGAGACGAAGCTCGCGGGCGTGTACGTGCTCGACCTCGAGCCCATCGAAGACGAGCGGGGCTTCTTCGCGCGGACCTGGTGCGCCGACGAGATGCGCGCGCGGGGCCTCACCGACGTGATCGCCCAGACCAGCTACGCGCACAACAAGAGGCGCGGCACGCTGCGGGGCATGCACTACCAGCGCGAGCCGCACGGCGAGACCAAGATCGTGAGCTGCGTGCGGGGCCGCGTCTGGGACGTGGTGCTCGACCTGCGACCGACGTCTCCGACGTACTGCCAGTGGGTCGCCGAGGAGCTCACCGACCGGAACTACCGGTCGTTCTACATCCCGCCCGGCTGCGCCCACGGCGTGCAGACGCTCGAAGACGACGTGGTGGTGGCCTACAAGATCACCCCCGCGTACGTGGCCTCGCACGCCGCGGGCGTGCGCTGGGACGATCCCTCCTTCGGCATCGCGTGGCCCGTGGCCGACCCGATCCTCTCGGCGCGCGACCGCGCCCTCGAGGACTTCGCGCGATGAGGGTGCTCGTCACGGGCGCGACGGGCTTCGTCGGCTCGGCGCTCGCGCGCAGGCTCGTCGCCGACGGCCACGAGGTGCACGCGCTCGTGCGCGAGGGCGGCGACACCGCGCGCGTGCGCGACGCGCTCCCGCGGTGCGCGGTGCATCGGGGCGACCTCGCCGACGCGGCGAGGGTGGCGGGCGAGGCGCGCCCCGAGGCGTGCGTCCACGCGGCGTGGTACGCCGAGCCCGGGAAGTACCTCGCGTCGCGCGAGAACCTGCGCCTCGTCGACCTCACGCACCGCCTCGCCGAGGCGCTCGCCGACGCGGGCTGCCGGCGCATGGTGGGCGTGGGCACGTGCTTCGAGTACGACACCGACGCGGGCTACCTCTGCGAGACGTCGCCCACGGCGCCGCGGCACCTCTACAGCGCGTGCAAGCTGGGGCTCTCGCACTCGCTCGCGCAGCTCGGCGCGCTCACCGGCATGCAGGTCGCGTGGGCGCGGCTCTTCTACCTCTACGGCCCGTGGGAGGACCCTCGCCGGCTCGTCTCGTCGGTGATGAGCGCGGTGCTCGACGGGCGCCCGGCGCGCTGCACCGCGGGCGCGCAGGTGAGGGACTTCCTCCACGTCGACGACGTGGCGGGCGCGCTCGCCGCGGTGCTCGCGAGCGACCTCACGGGGCCGGTGAACGTGGGCTCGGGCGAGC